>JBAQME010000118.1:0-10346 GCA_049302535.1 Methylotenera sp. | reverse complement strand
TAACCATAATCTTTGTTCTCTTTTAGAAAAATTTAAAGCAGAAAGGCGCGGATTTTACGTCATTTCCAAGTCTTTTGGCAAGCTATTTATCTATCAATTTAACTATTAATGTATCTATTTGTTTTACCGGTTAAATTTAGTGCCAAATACAACGTAAATTTGCATGCGCCAAAAGGCAAATTTTAAATGAATTTATGCGTGATTTCTATAGCGCGTAGGGTCGGCCAAGCCCGCTGCAATAAAGCCTTCACGCCGCAAACGGCAAGAATCGCACAGACCGCAGGCCTCGCCCTGATTATTCGCCTGATAACATGAAACCGTCATCGCATAATCCACACCTAATTTAGTACCAAGCTGCACAATCTGCGCTTTGGTCATATCAATCAAAGGTGCATGTATCGTAATGGTTTTACCCTCTACTGCACTTTTAGTTGCCAAGTTTGCCATATTTTGAAACGCTTTCACGTATTCTCCACGGCAATCCGGATAGCCCGAGTAATCAAGCGCATTGATACCAATAAAAATATCCTGCGCCTTCAGTACTTCTGCCCAAGCCAAAGCTAAAGACAGCATAATGGTGTTACGCGCCGGCACATAAGTAATGGGAATGCCTTCTGATGCGCTTTCCGGCACCGCGATTGCATCATCCGTTAAGGCTGAGCCGCCGAACAAGGACAAATCAAGCTGCGCCGTTTTATGCGCAGCAGCGCCCATCACGGTTGCGATGTTTTTAGCTGCATGCAATTCTGCAATGTGGCGCTGGTGATAATCCAGGCTCAGGCAATAGCACTCATAGCCTTGGCTGCGCGCATAGGCAAGCACTGTAGCGGAATCCAACCCTCCGGAAAGCAATACAACGGCTTTGGCGCCGCGCGGCGTGTGCTCGGCGGACATTTTAACTTGATTATTCATATTCAAATCTAGACCCCAGGCTTCTCACCCCATAAAATTTTATGCAGCTGTAACTGCATACGCACCGGCAGCCTGTCAGCCAGCACCCAATCAGCCAGGCTCGTAGGATTGATCTGACTATACACAGGTGAAAATAACACGGCACATTTATCAGCGATTTTGTATTTACTCAAAATCTCTTTTGCCCACTCATAATCTGCCCGGCTGCACAGCACAAACTTCACTTCATCCGTTTTTTTGAGATGATCCAAATTACCCCACAGATTATTTTTCAATTCGCCGGATTCCGGGGTTTTAATATCCAGGATTACTGAAACGCGGCTATCCACAGGGCTGATGTCAATGGCACCGCCTGTCTCCAGCGACACGCTGTAAACGGCATCACATAAAGCCTTAAGCAGAACATGGCAATTTTTCTGCGCAAGCGGCTCACCGCCTGTGACGGTGACATATTTCGTGCCGAATTCGGCTACTTTAGTCAAAATGTCACTGATTTCCATATTGCTGCCCCCGCTAAATGCGTAAGCGGTATCGCAATAAACGCAGCGCATCGGGCAACCGGTAAGACGTACAAATACCGTCGGCAAGCCTACGCGGCTGGATTCACCTTGCAGCGAATAAAAAATTTCGTGGATTTTGAGTTTCATCTGATGTTTTGCACTATATTTGCACGCTATAAAAAAATAGCGCCAACGTAAATTGGCGCTATTTTAACTTAAAAGGGGCGATAGTCTAAATTTGAAATCTAACTAAGTAAATGTTTTTCCGAAAGATTACTTGATTGCTTCCAGCGCTTTTAACCGCTTTTGCGCTGTTGGCGTCACTTCGCTATTAGGGAATTTTGCAATCAAATCACGCAAGGTTTTTTTAGCGCCAGGCACCAAACCTAATTGAATCTGGCTATTCGCTATATTTAACATGGCATCAGGTACTTTGGGGCTATCAGGATGCATATCCAGCAACTTTTGTTGCGTAGCGATTGCGGATTTATAATTTTTTAATGCAAATTGTGAGTAACCCAAACCATACTTGGCATCTGCCGCCAGTGAGCTGTTAGGGTAATCCTTTAAGAATTTATCGTAGGCATTAAAAGCATCCTTGTGTTTGGAATCTTTTGACAAGCCGTTTGCCAACTCCAATAACTGATATTCCTGTGAATTCTTTTCCACCACTACAGGAGCAGCAGAATCTGCCGCCGCCGGGGCTTGCGGTGATGCGGTTGCAGCGCTTTCCAGCTTGCGTAAACGTGCATCGGTATCGGTATATAAATCTTTTTGGCGCTGTTGTGTAGCATCGAGATTGTGATTCGCCAACTCCAGCTCACCTTTTAATCTTGAAACTTCCTGCTTCAAACTTTCAATTTGCGTTTGCATGTCAGCCAAGCCGTTTTTTACTATGGCTTCCAAAGCTTGCTGATTTTTTTTCAACTCTGCCAGAGTGGCTTGTGTAGCCTGATTCTGGCTTTGCATTGTTTTCTCAAGATCAAGTATTTTCTTACGCGCCTCAGTGTCGTCAAACAGCGCAGCGTGACTGGTAACCGAAAATAATTGTGCCGTTAAAAACGAGCAAGCCAGAATCAGTTTTTTCATAGTATTAACTTACTACTCTTAAATTACTCGTTATCGTAGACAATATCTACGCGGCGATTTAATTGATGGCAAGCATCATCTTTACAATTTGGCGTAGCTTTTTCCTCACCAAAGCTTACAGTTTCAATTTGCTTATCCTGAGCGCTAAGCAAGTTCAATGATTTTTTTACTGCCACTGAACGACGTTGGCCTAAAGCCAGGTTGTACTCACGGGTACCGCGTTCATCTGCATTGCCTTGCAAAATCACTTTTGCATTAGCATGCTCAGCCAGATATTTAGCGTGCGCTTCAACCAACGGACGGAACTCTTCTTTAACCGTATCTTTATCGAAATCAAAATAAATACTGCGTTTAGACAAGATGTTATTTGGGTCAGTCAAAGGATTACCGCTAACTGCCGCCTCTTTAACACCGGAAGTATCCGCACCGCTTGCTGCCGGCTGAGTAGTCTCAGCCTTAGGGCTTTTGTCTTCTACTGCGGTCGGTTTATCAACCATAGGTGTGCTTTTACAAGCGGTTAAAGCCATCGCCAGCATCAAACTGCCTAAGAGCTTTTTATTTAAGATGCTTTTGTTCATTTTATTCTCCTCAAATTAAATTACAAATCCATAACAATCAGTAAACCACATTTTAAAACCACTTGCATGTGTTACTAATTTAGTAAAGGTCCCCATGATGGTTCTCTTATATCGCCGCCTGATTCACTCAGGCGTTGCCTCACGCGTCCGTCCGAAGACACCGCCGCCAAAGCACCACGCCCACCCGCTCGGGTAGCGTATAGTACCACACGTCCGTTAGGAGCAAAACTTGGTGATTCATCGTCAGCGCCGTCACTCAACAACTGCACCTGCCCGCTCGTTAAATCCTGCAGGGCAATACTGTATTTACCGCCATTATTACGCACCATCGCCAATGACTTGCCGTCAGGCGAGAAATGCGGACTTAAATTATGATCACCTTGAAAAGTCACGCGCTGCGCTTCACCGCCAATAGACGATACTTTGTAAATTTGTGGATTACCCCCGCGATCCGAGGTGAAATAAATCCATTTCCCATCCGGTGACCACTCAGGTTCAGTATCGATCGTACTGCTTTTAGTCAGTTGCTTTAACCCTGTACCATCCGCGTTGATCGTATAAATCTGGGAGTTAGCCGAGTGCGTAAGTACAATCGCCAACTTTCTGCCGTCTGGCGACCAGCTTGGGGCACTGTTATTGCCCTTAAAGTTAGCCAAGGTCAGGCGCTGGCCTGTCGTCAACGACTGCACAAAAATGATAGGTTTTTTCTTTTCAAATGAGACATAAGCAATTTTGCTGCCATCCGGTGACCAGGCAGGTGAAATAATCGGCTCGTTGGAAGACACCACTGTTTGTGGATTTACACCATCTGCATCCGCAACTTGCAAGGCATAGCGCCCTTTGGATTTATTAATATAAGCAACGCGGCTTGCAAAAATAGCTCCCTCACCGGTGAGTTTTTGATAAATCACGTCGGCAATTTTATGTGCTGTCAGTCTAAGCTGGTTCGGGGCAATGTTGTATTCCATGCTTGCAAGTTGTGTTTGCTTCAATACATCAGCCAGTTTGAACGTCACCTTAAGGCGATTTCCGGGTAGCGCTGCAATATTGCCGACGGTGATTGCCTGCGCTTGCAAGGCAGCCCATTCCGCGTATTTAACTTGAGAGATATCGGTAGGCTGACTGGCTACACCGCCGGTTTCCAGCACGCGGAACAAACCGCTACGGCGCAAATCTGCGGCAATGATGTCACCAATTTTGTCCTGGACTGAAGTGCCGGCCTGGCCAAAAGGCACGATAGCGATTGGAATCTGCTGGGCACTGCCACCGCTGATTTCAATTTCCAACGCTGCGTTGACCGTTGATGATGTTAGAGCTACGACGAAAAATATAATGGACTGAAATATTCCGAAAAGTTTTTTCATATGCCAATAGTGACTTTGTATCTAAAAAGGATTGCTAAATTCTACTTCAATCGGATGCAGAAGTTACAAGCATTTACACTTGGTTACATTCTGGGGTAAATTTACCAGCAAAACCCCAGCCTTATTCAGGCATGGTACTTAATGATCATTAGGGCGAAATGTAAGCTTCAAGTTTCTAAACTGCGCAAATAGTGCAGGGTCTTTAGGCACCTCTAGCGGCTCGGCCATTCTGATGGCACGCTCTACGGCATCGTCACAAGCCGAATTGCCGCTGGATTTAACAAGCCTGGGCGCACCACTTAACTCACCTGTCGGCATCAAGCCAATTTCAAATTTCAGTTCCGGATTTCCATCGCCGCATAAAGTCTTATTCACATGACTGCGAATTTTGCCTTGAATTTTACTGATATACGCATCTACCACGCCCGCATTAGCGGCAGCTTTTGATGCAAGATTTTTTTGCTCACCCGCTGCCTTATCCTCGCTTAACAACTCTTGCTGCATTTTTTTTAATGCATCATTAGACGGTTTTGCGGTATTTTTCAGTTCCTCCTGGCGCGCAGCAGCCTGCAACTTTGCTAAGGCATCATCAGGTTTAGCTACCGGTTTCGGCGGTTCTTTTTTTACCGGCTTTTCCTTAACTGGTTTTACAACCGGCTTTTTTTCGATTGCAATTTCCACTTGCGGTTTTAGTTCAGCTTTTGGCTCTATTACTGGTTCTGGTTTCGGAATCTCTTTTTCTACAGGCTTAGGTGTAATGACTGGCTCAGGCGGTAGTACCGGTTTTTGTGCAAGGCTAGGAATGCTATCCCACAACTCGACCTCGGCAACACTGATTGGGTGCGTAGTTTTCCAGTTAAATGAAATCAACAGCGCGCCTAATAGCAGGACATGCACGGCAACAGAGAGCACTCCGGCTTTAAATGACTCTGAATTTTCGCGCTGACGTAACATAAGATTCTAGTTTTTAAAAACCCTACACCGGCTTTAACAACAGTCCGACTTTATTCACCTTATTGCTCTTCAATAAGTCCATCACGCCAATTACATCTTCGTATTTGACGTTTTTATCAGCAGCAATCACCACTGAACGCTCGGGTGATTTCGTTAACTCCTTGCGCACAGCCAACAGCAGCTCATCGCGCTGCATGATTTTACTATCCAGCTCGATACTGCCATTTTTTTTTACGGTTAATACCACCGGCGGCAACTGCGGTTGCTTCAAAATACCTTGTCCGGCACTGGGCAATTCCACCACACCGGGGTTAGTCATTGGCGCCGTGACCATAAAAATAACCAGCAGTACCAAAGTGACATCAATGTAAGGCACCACATTGATTTGATTCATCAAACGGCGTTTACGAGTTCTGCTCATAGGCTAACTCCATTTAGAGACTGTTTAAAAATGGGCGAAATCCCTGTAGCCATTTTTTACGACTTGCGTTGCAAAATGTTAGTGAACTCTTCCATGAAGCTTTCGTAACGCACAGAAAGCCTATCTACCGTACTTGCAAACCGGTTATAGGCAATTACGGCTGGAATCGCGGCAAACAAGCCAATTGCTGTAGCGACCAAGGCCTCTGCGATACCCGGAGCTACTTGGGTAAGCGTAGCCTGCGCTACATTCGACAACCCTCTGAACGCGTTCATGATTCCCCACACGGTGCCAAACAAGCCAATGTACGGACTCACAGAACCAACTGACGCTAAAAAAGGCAAATGTGCGTCCAGATCATCCATTTCCCGATTGTATGCTGCACGCATGGCGCGGCGTGCACCTTCCATCACGTCAGACACCTCCATACGCGCTTGTTGTTTATGTCTGGCGTATTCCTTAAAGCCCGCTTCAAATATACTCGCCATGCCCTGCGGTTTACGACGGCTGGAACTGATGCCTTCATACAGCTTATTTAAGTCGCCGCCTGTCCAAAAAGTGTTTTCGAAGTCGTCTGCATCACGCTCTGCGCGTTTTATTGTCGCTACCTTGATAAAAATGTACCACCATGAAAACAAAGAGGTGATGATTAAGATAGCCATCACCAACTGCACCGGCAGGCTTGCGCCTGCAATCAGGGTAAAAAACGACATATCACTACTTGCGTTCATAATTTCTCCACGGGTTTTATTTCACACTAATTTTACAGACTGCCAGAATTTTACAGGCTGTCAGTCTTAAAAGCTGGTAATTTTTCTACTAATGCACCAGCTTGGGTAGCATTGCTGCTTTCATGTTGGCGGGAATTCCTACAGGCTTAAATGTATCGGCGTTTACGAACGCTAATTTGACTTCCGCCTTGATTAACAGCGCATGTTCACGCGTGATCTTTTGTTCCATTTCTATGCTGCCACGTCCAACTTTAGTAATCTGGCAGTGAATTTCAAGCATATCGTTAAAATATGCGGGACTTTTGAAATCAACGGATAAACTATGCACAACGATGATGATACCTAGCTCAGCTTTGACCTGTGGCTGCTCAAAACCCAAGGAGCGCAGCCATTCAGTGCGGGCACGTTCCATAAAATTCAGATAGTTGGAGTGATAAACCACACCACCTGCATCCGTATCTTCATAATAAACACGGATAGGCCAAGTAAAAATTGCTTGCTTATTCATGGGCAAATTCTAACACAGCGGTGATGTTAAATTTTCAAACTTACCAATTAACGCCAGCTTAAAACATAACCTTACTTACTAACCGCAATTTACAATGAACCGGTTAATGTCAATAAAAAAGGGGCATAGCCCCCTTTTGCAGCTAGTGCAATCTGAACACAAGTGCAATCTTGAATTAAAGTTTAACCTGACATCCCAGGCCAAGCTGCCTAAATTAAAAATGATACACCGCACCAACCGTCATTACATTGGCATTCACATCGCGTTCATGGTTGCCGACTTCTTTGATGGCGGCATTATAGTGATCCCAACCTAAACGCAGCCCCACATTATGGTTTACGTTGTATTCCGCACCCAAACCATACGTTACGCCAGTATGAGTAGCGTCATTGATTGGGCTAAGACTTGATGTAACCGTGGTTTTCGTGGAGGCAACCCCGAGCTTGCCATACAGGTTAAATTGATCATTTAACGGTAAAAATCCAATCATTGCCAGACTGGCAGCATCTACCTTTGCAGAACCCTTTACATTATCAGTTACCTTGCCTGCGCCTGTATATTGCCCTTCAATTGCCATGTATTGATTAAATTTATAACCCAACACCGCCCCACCCACAGCCGACAACTTCTTATCTTCTCCATTAGGTGTATTGATGTCCGGTTTTCCGATGCCAACATTCAGGCCCGCATAGGCCCCGGTATCTTCTGCAAATGCCGCACTGGAAATTGTAGCTGCTGTTATCAATGTGCCAAGCAACATTACTCTGATTACTTTCATGTAAAACCTTTCAATCATATGGAAAATTATTCTGGCTGCCAGCCACAAGCTTTGTTATAAGCCGGACTTGTCAGCATTTAGTTGAGATCCCTACCTCAACTGCAAATGCGATGCCAAGATTTATGCCGTCATGATTAAATAATAAAGTGATTAAAAATCAAAAGGTTGAATCACAACATCTTGATTGAATAAAGATTGCAGCATGGGAGGTACAACAAATTTTGCAGTATTGATGGGTATTTAAGGCAGGAATCATGCAAATTCCGCATATTGAATGCCTATGCCGGATATTGCGATTTTGTGTGGTCGCTGATTTAGATAAAATTAATAATAAAACTATTAGTGACTCTTTTGACGTGTTATTTTTACTGCTGCCAAAGCTCTCCCGAGACTAAACTACTAGGCACGGCCAAACCAAAATGCTGGTACGACTGGCTAGTCGCCACACGCCCGCGCGGGGTGCGCATCAGGTAGCCTTGCTGAATTAGATACGGCTCCAGCACATCCTCTATCGTGTCACGCTCTTCGCCGATCGCAGCAGCCAGATTGTCCAAACCGACAGGCCCGCCACCAAACTTTTCCAGCACGGCCAGCAACAGCTTTCTATCCATGACGTCGAAGCCCAGTTTATCTACATCCAGCATTTTGAGTGCGGCATCGGCGATATCCGCAGAAACTATACCATTAGCTTTCACCTGCGCATAATCACGTACACGTCTCAGCAAACGGTTGGCAATGCGCGGTGTGCCGCGCGAGCGTCTTGCAATTTCTAGCGCGCCGGTATCCACCATTTGCACATCCAGCAACCCTGCGGAACGCTGCACGATGCGGCTGAGCTCTTCCGAGGTATAGAATTCCAGCCGTGACACAATGCCAAAGCGGTCGCGCAACGGGTTGGTCAGCATGCCAGCCCGCGTAGTTGCACCAACCAATGTAAAGGGCGGCAAGTCCAGGCGCACACTGCGCGCAGCGGGGCCCTCACCGATCATGATGTCCAGCCGGTAGTCTTCCATTGCCGGATATAAAATTTCTTCAACCACTGGTGATAGGCGATGAATTTCATCAATAAACAACACGTCATTCGGCTCAAGGTTGGTAAGCAGCGCGGCTAAGTCACCGGCGCGTTCCAGCACCGGGCCTGAGGTTTGGCGCATATTCACGCCCATTTCCTTGGCAATAATATGCGCCAGGGTAGTTTTACCTAAACCGGGCGGGCCAAACAGCAACACGTGATCCAACGCCTCGCTGCGCCCACGCGCGGCATTGATAAAGATTTCCAGCTGCGCGCGTGCTTTTTCCTGGCCTATATATTCATCCAGTATTTTAGGGCGTAACGCGCGCTCTAAAGCCTCTTCTTGCGGGCTAATATTATCGGGGGCAATTAAACGGTCGGTTTCTATCATAAAACGTTATCTGTTCTCTCTATTTTGCAAAGCCACCCAATGTGAGATGAGCGTTAAACCAACGGCCAATAGTGTCGGTCCTAAAAAAATCCCGATAAATCCAAAAGCAACCGCACCGCCCAGCACACCCAGCACAACGAGCAGTAATGGCAAATGCGAAGAATGGCTGATCAAAATGGGTTTTATCACGTTATCGACTGTGCTGATTGCAAGTAAACCATATAGTGCCAGGAAAATAGCCCAGCCATGATCGCCGTGATTATAAAGCCAGAGGGCGGCACCACCCCAGACCAACGGTGGGCCAACTGGAATAACCGACAGGAAAAATGTTGCTAACGCCAGCAGCAATGGCATGGGCGCGCCAGCCAGCCAAAAACCGAACAATGCTACGGTAGACTGGGCCAAAGCAGTACCGAAGATACCCAACATGACACCTTTTACTGTATTGCAGGATAAACTCAGCATTTCCTCACCCAGCTCACCGCCAAGTCTACGCACCATTAACACAACGCCCCTGGCAAGGCGCCGGCCATCGCGATAAAAGAAAAAGGCAATAAACGCCACCAGCAGCAGCTGCAAAAAACCACCCATCATCATCTGCACCGCTTCCAGCATAAATTTACGCACTGGCTCCGCATACTGACTGAGTAGTTTCATCAACTCCTCATGGCTGACAACCGCACGCTGCCATGACTCCGCCAACTGCTGACCAACCAACGGCAAATTGGTCAACCATTCTGGCGCTTTTGGCTGCAGGTTTTTCAAAGTGACTTGCGCTTCATCAATCAAAACAGCAGCAGATTCGGCCAGATTTGTTGCAAGGTAAGCCATTGGTAAAATCACGGCAACTGACAAAAACAGCGTCATGGTGATGGCAGCTAGCGTATCTCTCCTGCCAAGCAATAACCAAACCCGTTGATAAAGCGGCCAGGTAAAGACGCAAAACACGGCGGCAAACAGGACTGCAGCCATAAAAGGGCGTAATACAAAAAAACAACCAACAATCAGCAAAGCAATCAGTGCAATACGTGCAATTTGGTTGGTATTAATCATATATACCTATCTTGAACAAAACTTGCTTTTGATAATAAATGTTAAGCATGACAAA
>JBAQME010000117.1:0-6456 GCA_049302535.1 Methylotenera sp. | reverse complement strand
GATTGGCGAATTTGATGTTGATTTGGTGCATGAATTTTTTCAAGGCTTTGTGAATCATGCCAATGTCACTTTGCATATTGATAATTTAAAAGGTCATAATGCTCACCATCAAGCGGAAACAATTTTTAAGGCTTTTGGCCGCGCGTTGCGCATGGCTGTGGAGCTAGATACACGTATGGCGGGAATTACCCCATCAACAAAAGGTAGTTTATAAGGCTAAGTATTGGCCGAACGTGTCTACTTCAATCCGTAAAAATGACCCAGAGCAACACCAGAAAATAGCATGAGTAAAATAGATATTGCTGTAGTTGATTATGGTATGGGCAATCTGCGTTCCGTATCCAAAGCATTGGAACATGTTGCGCCGACAAAAACTGTGTTGGTGACCAGCAATCCGGATGAAATTGCAAACGCTGAGCGTGTGGTGTTTCCTGGGCAGGGTGCCATGCCTGATTGCATGCGAGAACTTGATGCGCGCGGCCTGCGGGATGCGGTCATGTTTGCGGCGCAGCATAAGCCATTTTTAGGTATTTGCATCGGCTTGCAGATGCTGTTTGAGCGATCTGAAGAAGGGGATGCTGCCGGTTTGGGATTGTTTAAAGGCAGTGTGAAGCGATTTGCAGCGGCAGATATGGTAGACAGCCAGGGTGCCAAACTGAAGGTGCCGCATATGGGCTGGAATCAAGTTTACCAAGTCCGTAATGCTGAATCGCAATCTCACACTTTATGGCGTGGTATTGATGACGGTGCCAGGTTTTATTATGTGCACAGTTACTATGTGCAGCCGGACGATGAAAGTATCATCGCAGGCTACAGTAATTACCCTAATAAATTTACATGTGCGATTGCAAAGAACAATCTATTCGCAGTGCAGTTTCACCCGGAAAAAAGCGCCAATGCAGGTTTGCAATTATTAAGCAATTTCGTAAACTGGTCGCCAATGTAAGTGATAGTTTAAATTATCGATACATCCTATTTTAATTTCTAATTTTTTGTTCATTACATCTAATTTTCACTATGTTAATTATCCCAGCAATTGATCTTAAAGACGGCCAATGTGTAAGACTTAAACAAGGCTTAATGGAACAGTCAACCGTATTTTCAGAAGACCCCGGCGCGATGGCGCGCCATTGGGTGGATCAGGGTGGAAAACGATTGCATCTGGTTGATTTAAACGGTGCATTTGCAGGTAAGCCTGTGAATGAAGGTGCGATCAAGTCTATTGTCAGTGCGGTTGGTGGTGAAATACCGATTCAGTTGGGTGGCGGCATCAGGGATCTGGAAACGATAGAACGTTATTTGGATAATGGTATTGATTACGTGATTATCGGCACTGCGGCCGTGAAAACGCCAGGTTTTTTACATGAAGCCTGCTATGCATTTCCTGGGCAAATCATTGTAGGTTTGGATGCCAAGGATGGAAAAGTCGCCATTGATGGCTGGTCAAAACTGACTGGGCACGATGTAATCGATTTGGCGAAAAAATTTGAAGATTATGGCGTGAACGCTGTTGTTTATACAGATATTGGTCGAGATGGCATGCTGACAGGCGTTAATATTGAAGCGACAGTTGCTTTGGCGAGGGCGTTGACTATCCCTGTGATTGCCTCAGGCGGTGTGACTAATTTGGATGATGTCAGAAAACTTTGTGCAGTGGCTAGCGAAGGTATTATCGGCACTATTACAGGCCGTGCAATCTATGAAGGTACGCTGGATTTTGCCGCTGCACAAAAACTTGCCGACGAATTAAGTTAATGATAATGGAACAACTTTGATGGGACTGGCAAAACGAATTATTCCGTGTCTGGATGTGACCGACGGCCGTGTCGTAAAAGGTGTGAATTTCCTTGAACTGCGTGACGCCGGTGATCCCGTTGAAATTGCCAAACGTTATGATGACCAAGGTGCGGATGAGCTGACTTTTTTAGACATTACGGCAAGTTCGGATAACCGTGGCTTGATTCTGCATATTATTGAAGAAGTTGCGAGCCAGGTGTTTATTCCGCTTACAGTAGGTGGTGGTGTGCGTGAGGTTGAAGATGTGCGCCGTTTGCTGAATGCCGGCGCTGATAAGGTTAGTATCAATACAACCGCAGTGTTAAATCCGCAAATGGTTAAAGCCGCAGCTGATCGTTTTGGCTCACAATGCATTGTAGTTGCAATAGATGCCAAAAAAGTGGAAAACCAGCCGTTTGAGTGGGAAGTGTTTACCCATGGCGGCCGTAAAGCCACAGGCTTGGATGCCGTCAAGTGGGCTGAATATATGGTGAGTCTGGGGGCTGGCGAACTGCTGGTTACCAGCATGGATAGAGATGGGACTAAAATCGGTTTCAATAACCCGCTTAACAAAGCGATTAGCGATGCAGTGGAAGTGCCGTTAATTGCATCTGGCGGTGTAGGTAATTTGCAGCATCTAGTTGATGGTGTTAAAGAAGGCGGCGCCGATGCTGTGCTTGCAGCCAGCATATTCCATTATGGTGAATATACTGTAAGACAAGCCAAGGAATATATGGCGCAACACGGCATAGAAGTGAGATTGTAGGTTGGTAAATAAAATGAATTGGTTAGATGAGGTTAATTGGGATGTTAATGGCCTTGTGCCAGTGATTGCACAAGAGCATGATACCGGTCGTGTCTTAATGTTTGCGTGGATGAACCGAGAAGCGTTGCAATTAAGCTATGATACTAAGCAGGCGGTGTACTGGTCTCGCTCACGTAATAGGTTATGGCGTAAAGGTGAAGAGTCGGGACATGTGCAGAAGATACATGAAATTCGCTTGGACTGTGACGAGGATGTCATTCTGATGCAGGTGGAACAGGTTGGCGGTATTGCATGCCATACTGGCCGGCATAATTGTTTCTTTAAAAAATTAGCCGATGGAAATTGGCTGGTAGATCAGCCTGTGATTAAAAATCCAGAAGAAATTTACAAACATGAATGATTCTATGAATGATGTCTTAAGCCGATTATCCGAGTTACTGGAGCAGCGTAAGTCTGCGGATCCGGCATCATCTTATGTTGCTAAGTTATATGCCAAAGGCATGGACAGTATCTTGAAAAAAATCGGTGAAGAAGCTACCGAAACTGTTATTGCTGCCAAAGGCGGGAATAAGGAAGAGATCATCTATGAAACTGCTGATTTGTGGTTTCATACGCTGGTGATGTTGGCAAAAGCTGATTTAAAACCTGAAGACGTATTGGCAGAGTTGGCAAGACGAGAAGGCTTGTCTGGGATTGATGAAAAGTCTAGTCGACCAAAGGCCGACTAGACTTTCAGTGTAGGCTAACCTTTAGGTTATGCCGTAACTAAAAGGCCACTTACCAAAGGGCGATTAGCCTTTTAGTATAGAGAAGTCTTTAACGGCGTCATGGTTAACGAAATTGCGAGATCATAAAATGAGTGCAGATTGTATTTTTTGTAAGATAGTCGCCGGCAGCATCCCCAGCAAAAAGATTTATGAAGATGGTGATGTAATTGTTTTTCATGATATTCATCCGATTACCGAGGTACATTTTTTGATCGTGCCAAAGCTACATATTGATAGTTTGGCAAGTTGCGAGGTGCAACATCAGGCTTTATTGGGTAAGATGTTGTTACTTGCTCCGCAGATTGCCAAAGAACAAGGCTTGAAAGGCTTTCGTACCATGATCAACACCGGGCGTGAAGGCGGGCAGGAAGTGTTTCATATGCATGTGCACGTGTTCGGTGGCGGGGAATCGCTACCAAGGATTTAGTAACATCAACATTAGCAATCATTACTCAGGGGAACGACATGGGATCATTAAGCATTTGGCATTGGTTGATTGTGTTATTGGTTGTAGTGCTGATATTCGGTACAAAAAAACTGCGCAATCTTGGCGGCGATGTGGGTGGCGCAGTTAAAAGTTTCAAGGATGCAATGAATGAGGGAACAAATGCCCCTGAAACTGAAAATAAGAGCAGTGTGGTAGTTGCTAATAATGATGAAACACCGTTGATCGCTGCAAAAGCGGTTGAAACACCGGTTGCAAAGACCACGACCAAAAAGAAGGCAGCTACTACAAAAAAACCTGCTGCGGCTAAAACTGCGGCAACAAAACCTACTGCAGTAAAATCTACTGCGACTAAACCTGCAACAGCAAAACCTAAAACTACTGCTAAAAAAACATCGACAGCAAAGCCTAAAGCTGCAACAGCTAAAAAAAGTGAATCTCAATCTAACCAATAGCGTCCACGTATTGCGTGATTTGAGTCAGGTTTAACCAACCATGTTTGATATTGCATTTTCCGAGCTGGTCGTCATTGCGATAGTTGCACTCATTGTTATTGGACCTGAAAAATTACCAAAGGTAGCGCGTACATTAGGCGCACTCGCCGGGCGCATGCAAAGATACATGGCGCAGATTAAAGAAGAAGTTAACCGGGAATCGCGTTTTGCCGAATTGCAAAAACTCCAGGAAGAAATCAAAACGGCGGCAAGCGCTGCACAGGCCGACCTGGAGGCTACGGCAAACAAAGTCGTGCAGGATACTAAGGCCGATGTTTCTGATAAAAATGTTGCCGCAGAAGCTATTAAATCAATTGATTCTCCTCATAGCAAAGAATAATTACTGCACGTGACTCCTACCGAAAATTTCATTTCACATTTAATAGAGTTGCGTAATCGCTTGCTGCGGATAGTCGTTGGCTTGCTTATTGTTTTTATCGCATTCTTCCCTTTTGCTAATGATATTTACAGTTTGCTGGCAGCGCCATTGTTGAGCAAACTGCCGTTGGGCGGGCAAATGATTGCTACCGGGGTAACAACACCGTTTTTTGTGCCAATGAAAGTGGCGATGATGGCCGCGTTTTTAGTTTCGCTACCTCACACGCTTTATCAAATATGGGCATTTGTCGCGCCAGGGCTTTATGCTCATGAAAAAAAATTCATGATTCCTATCATCGTGGCGAGCAGTTTATTATTTCTTGCCGGGATGGCTTTTGCCTACTTCCTGGTATTTCCCGTGATTTTCGGATTTATAGTAGGTACGGCACCACAAGGTGTGGCGGTTATGACCGACATTGGTAATTACCTGGATTTTGTCATGACGTTATTTTTTGCTTTCGGCCTGGCTTTTGAAGTGCCTATTGCGGTGGTGATGGCGGTGAGGTTCGGTTGGGTGAGCACTGCGGAGCTACAGGGCGTGCGAGGTTATGTAATAGTGGGTGCTTTTGTTATTGGCGCAATATTTACGCCGCCTGATATCATTTCCCAGTTTATGTTGGCGGTGCCTATGTGGCTGCTGTATGAGCTTGGTATTGTCGTGGCAAAATTTACAAAGAAAAAAGTAGAGCCAACAATTCAGCCACCTATCTGATGCGTTATTAATTCATCTAGCATTACTTCCTGAATTTTACTCAGCTGCAACATCGGCAGGTTTTGGACGTTTGCCAATGGTAATGGAAATATTAATAATGGCATCGGCGCGCGCAATTTTAAGCGTGGCCCTTTGATTAGGTTTTAGCGCTGCGATTAGATTCAGCATGCTGCCACTGTCCAAAACCGGTTTGCCCTCAATTGCCAATAAAATATCACCGGCACGTAACCCCGCCTTATCTGCAGGGCTGTTGCGTAAAACGCCGGCAATAAGGGCGCCCTGTGCCTGACTGAGTCTGAAAGATTCTGCAAGCTCGGGGGTGATGTCTTGCGCTTCTATCCCTATCCAGCCGCGGGTTACGTTTCCTTGAGCGACTATCTGGTCCGCAATCTGGCGTGCCAGAGTCGCGGGGATAGCGAAACCAATACCCATTGAACCGCCACTGCGTGAATAAATCGCGCTGTTAATGCCTACTAGATTGCCATCGGTGTCAATAAGGGCGCCGCCGGAATTGCCCGGATTAATCGAGGCATCTGTCTGGATAAAATTTTCATAGATATTAATTCCTAAATGGCTGCGACCGAGCGCGCTTACGATACCTTGCGTCACGGTTTGACCTACGCCAAAAGGATTGCCGATTGCCAGCACTACATCACCCACATTAAGCTTGTCAGAACTGGCAAAAGTGATTGCCGGCAAATTATCGGAATCTACTTTGATTAATGCAAGATCCGTATCGGGATCGGTACCAACAACCTTGGCTGACATTTTGCGACCATCGGGGAGTGCAACTTCAATGGCGTCTGCGGTGGCAATAACATGATTGTTGGTTAAAATTAAACCTTGTTCACTGATAATAACACCTGAGCCCAAACTGTTTTCTGGTTGAGAAGGCGTTTCCATGTCATCGAATTGATCGCCAAAAAATTGACGGAATACCGGATCGTCCAGGAATTTTTGATGCGGGCTTGCGGTTGGTGCTTTACTGGTGAAAATGTTGACTACAGATGGCATGGCTTTTTTTGCAGCATGGCTGTATGAGCCGGCTGAGATTGCAGTGGCCATGGGCTCATTCTGCTTTACAGCAGCGGCGGGTTCTTTTTGACTTAAAAAGTCAG
>JBAQME010000116.1:0-4276 GCA_049302535.1 Methylotenera sp. | reverse complement strand
TAACTCTTTTTTGCGCCAGTTTTTCCAGCAGTGCCGTATCGAAATGCAGGCCTGCCGTTGGTGCGGCAACAGCGCCTAAATGTTTTGAAAAAACTGTTTGATAGCGTTCTTCATCGTCGTCTGTAGCCGTATGCGTGATATACGGTGGTAAAGGCAAAGCGCCATGCTGTTCCAGTAAATCAAACACAGATACATTACTTAAAAAGCGCAACTCGAATAAATCGTCATGGCGCGCCGTGACTTCAACATCAAAGGCATCACTTAGCCGCATGCGGCTGCCTATTTTGGGCGCGCGTGAGGCGCGTACATGCGCATAAGCCACTTTCTGGTTAATGACGCGCTCGATTAACACCTCGACATTGCCGCCCGTATGTTTATGGCCAAACAGGCGGGCCTTGATTACCCGCGTATCATTAAACACAAGTAAATCCCCTGCATTGCAGGCATCAGGAAAATCTAAAAATAGTTTATCTTCCAAATCACCGGTGGCACCATTTAGGTGAAGCATGCGGCTGGCGGTACGTTCTTGAGCTGGATGCTGGGCAATTAACTGAGAAGGTAGATAAAAATCGAAATCTTGGGTTTTCATAAAACAGATAGCTTGCTATAATAGCGAAATCGCAATTATACAGTAATGTATAATCCAACGAGGCCCGGGTGGCGGAATTGGTAGACGCACGGGACTCAAAATCCCGCGCTGGCAACAGCGTGCCGGTTCGATTCCGGCCCCGGGCACCAATCCTGTATAAAAAAGGGCACCTTGATCAAGGTGCCCTTTTTTACGTCTTTTGCGTTTGCCGTCGAAGCCAGTGCAGCATGACTGCCTTTCACATTGGCAGTGTTATTTGTCACCACAATCTCATCACACCCATTACGTTGTTGACGGCTTCAATTACCGATTTTATAGACTTGCTTATACTGCGAGTTATTAGTGTTGTCGATGGATGCGCTTTCTGTATTCAGTCATGATGGCTTGCCAAGGCTCAGGTGCAAAGACTTTATTGACTAATTGATTGAGGATCTGAGTGTCCAGCTTGTCCATGGGCAAGTTTGCACTGGTGCATGCCGTATTACTTTTGTTGCAACGACTGGTATATTTGTAGTAACGATATCGTCCATTTTTGCCTGCAGCAATGGCCATATGACCATCGCAATGTTGACGCGCGTTTAAAACTCAACGCACCTATCAAGTCACTTTTAAATGCGAGTCAGCAGTTATTAATTACTGAGCCTGCAAGTATTGAGCAATCGCTTCAATGTCACTATCTGATAAGCCCTTTACGACCTCATGCATTGCAGTTGCAGCTGGTCGTTCATTGCCATAAAAAACTTTAAGCTGTCGTTTCAAATATTCTTCATGCTGACCGCCGAGACGAGGTGTAGTTTCTTTGCCTTCCCCCTTTTCGCCATGGCAAGCCATGCATGCAGGAACGCCCTTTTCAGCATAACCATTTGTAAAAATTTGCTTACCTAGATCATACTTCGGTTGATCAGAAACTTTTCCAAGATGCAAAGGTGATTGCACTTCATAGAAATCTGCCAATTGCTGAATTTCATCATTAGAAAGTCTTGAAGAAATACCCCACATAAACCTTTTGGCATTTTCATCAGCGCGAGACTTATCGCGGAATGCTTTCATCTGATTAATAAAATAAGGTGCCGGCTGACTTGCTAGCTGTGGAAACAGTTCCGAACTTGTGGTTCCTCCTGGTCCATGACAGATTGAACAAAGCTGCCGATCAAGTTTAGAACCCACATCGGCTGCAAGTGCAGAATAAGTGACAATGAATCCAATCAATCCAAGAGATATCCCAATACGATTATTCATGACTATTCTCCGAATGAATTAAAACGCAAACCAAGTGTTGAGGAACAGGGTATTTCTATCGCTCGGTTTAAGTCCAACAAGATCAACGTCTCTGGAGCCATCGAATTTAATATAGCCGGTGTATTGTAATGAGACTCTGGCGAATGTCCATGGGTTGTAGTCAAGCTGAAGCACATAACTTTGTGTGTCTGGCTTAGTTATGGTGTTATTTCCTGTTGAGAACGCAAAAGCATCATTGCTGCCGGTAGTATTAAAGTAGGCAAGCGATGCGCCATACTTACGATTGTAGAGATAACTGGCTTTAGCCTTGAATGTGTTTAAATGGTTACTAGGGTTACAAGGCCCTGAGATGCAGGTAGGGTCATAACTGGTTCTATTGTCTTGTTTCTCATGAATGAAGGTAGTTTGTAGCGTCATAATATGCGGGTCCGACAGGAACTGATATTGCGCATCAAACGCCGTATCTGTGAACCGATCCGTAGAACCATATGGATTTAATGGATCAGGAAACCTGTCTACCTGCATTCCGTAGGTACCCACCATCAGCGAGTGGGCACCCCAATCCTCATTCCACGCCAGACGCCAATAGGGATTGTTTCGCCCATCAATTCTAGTCACGCCACCATTCCAATCTTGTCCGGCGCTTAATACTCTAAAAGTTTTATTGGCGTTGCCATAGAAAGACAATTCACCATATAGATGCCGGTCATACCAGAAATAGCCTCCGACACCAGCCACTTGCTGGCTAAGGCCGCCTTCAATAATTGAGCTTGTAAAGCTTGGCCCCGGGACGTTAGGTAGATTGGGGCCGTTGAATGGAAATCCCCAGGCAGGCGTGGTATTCCACGCGTCTTGCACGGATGGGTTGTTATTCAGGCTGAGGCCAAAGACCGTGTTTTTGCCAAAAATATCATGGTTCAAAACAAATCGAATGTCGGTGTTATCCAAGGCACTATGCCCCACAATCTTACCCTCAGCATTTTGGGTGCCATTGTTGTTATAAGTCCATTGAATGAACATACCTGCGTGATCGTTTAATTTACCTGCCAAGAAAAGCCCCAGCACATCAAATTGCAGATCATTCTCACGCGACATGATCTTTACCCCCGAGCTGTCATGATTCTTGGCAAGATTAGTCATTGAAAATTGCATCATTGCGGCTAAGGGTAGCAATTGGCGCTCGCCTAGTGTGTAGCCATTAAGTTTGAACTCTCGACCAAAGGGGGTTAGCTCTGGGAAACTGGTATGGCAAGCGGCACAATCCATTCCTGTTTGTCTGGCGAAGGATGGAACGGCAAAACTGATGGAGGGTGCTAAAGCAAATAACATTAAAACAAAAAGCGGTGATTTCCTTAAAAAGTTAAGCATACGGTAACTCCTTTAAGCGAATATAGTCATCCACCAATTTACTCTACTCTATAATAAGAATAGATAAGTGTTTTATTTGCATCAACCTATTATTCGAATAACATTTATAGAGTGATTATCAGATGAAAAGCCCTTTTTAATTGTTTATTTTATTCAGACTTGTTAAATCTTAAAGCCCGCTCAGGCTTTTGATATGCGTCATGACGCAGCGACCTAAAGCGTGAAGGGCATAACCGCCTTCCAGGGTAGATACGATACGGCCTTTTGCATATCGGCTGGCGATATCCTTAACCATTTCTGTTACCCATAAATAATCAGCTTCTTTAAATGCCAGTCCGCCCATGTCATCCTCGTAATGGGCATCAAATCCTGCTGAAATGAATAAAAATTCCGGTTGAAAGCGTTCCAGTGCGGGTAGCCAGTGATCGGTCACGGCAGCTCGAAATTCAGTGCCAGAGCTTCCGGCGGCAAGAGGAACATTGATAATATGATCATTGCCGGTATCCGCGCCTTTGTAGGGGTAAAACGGGTGTCTGAAGGTTGAGCACAGCATCACGTTTGGGTTGTCATGGAATATATCTTCTGTTCCGTCGCCGTGATGCACATCAAAATCTACAATAGCTACACGTTGTAAATGGTGCTGCTTTAACGCGTGCGCCGCCCCGACCGCCACATTGTTAAAGATGCAAAACCCTGATGCATTGGCGCGGCCTGCATGGTGGCCGGGAGGGCGCACGCTGCAAAAAGCATTTTGCACCTGGTTGGACATCACCAGATCAACCGCTTTCACCACGGCGCCGGCTGCGTTCAGTGCCGCATCCAGGCTGTATTTATTCATTGCCGTATCGCCATCAAGCTCTATCAGCCCGGAATCTGGCGATTGTTTGAATATCCACTCCACATATTCAGCGGTGTGTACCCGCGTCAGCTGCTCCTTGCTTGCCTGCACTGCTTCGTAGTGGATCAGGTGGTCCAGCAGGCCGGATGCAATCAATTGGTCATTAATGGCATGCAGGCGCTCCGGGCATTCGGGGTGGTGTGCGCCCATGTCATGTTTGAGGCAGGATGGATGTGTGAGGT
>JBAQME010000115.1:0-10357 GCA_049302535.1 Methylotenera sp. | reverse complement strand
GCAAACGTATATAAAAGCGGCGTAAACGCCTTGCCGGTAACCGCACTGCTGGGCTTTATGGTTGGCGTTGTCATGGGTTATTTAATGTCAAAACAGCTGCATGCATTTGGTGCAGACGTTTATATTGTTAATATTCTGGGACTTAGCATTATTCGCGAACTCGGCCCCGTGTTGATGGCCGTATTAGTTGCGGGCCGGTCAGGCTCTGCGATGACAGCGCAAATCGGCGTGATGCGTGTAACCGATGAGATTGACGCGCTGACCACAATGGGAATTTCGCGTATTTTACGGGTTGTACTGCCCAAGGTGCTAGGGCTGACTTTTGTCGCGCCTTTGCTGGTGTTGTGGACATCTGGCTGGACACTCGCTGGCGGCGCCTTTGCATCAAATATAGAGCTAGGCATCAGCTTTCGCTTCTTCTTTGATTATTTACCGCTGGTTGTTCAGCCTATCAACCTAACGCTCAGCCTGATCAAGGGCCTGATGTTTGGTTTCGTTGTAGCATTAGTCGCCTGCCATTTCGGCTTGCGTATCAAGCCCAATACCGAAAGCTTGAGCAACAGTACAACAAGCTCGGTGGTAACGGCGATATCCGGAGTGATCCTGGTCAATGCCTGGTTTGCAATCATGACCCGAGGCATCGGCGTATGAGCGAAAATCTCATTCCAAACATCCCACAAGAGAGCATTCCTGATCAGGACATCATCTGCGATATGCAGAATGTTTGTACGGAATTTGGAGACAATATTGTTCACCATAACCTTAACTTAAAAATCAGGCGTGGCGATATCACCGCGCTGGTAGGCAGATCAGGTTGCGGCAAAACTACATTATTGCGTCATATCATAGGGCTGACCAAGCCCCAAAGCGGTAATGTACTGCTGTTCGGGGAAAATCTGCACGCCATGGAACGTGTAGCACAACGGCGCCTGATGGATCGCTTTGGCGTGCTGTTTCAGCAAGGCGCCTTATTCTCGGCACTTTCGGTGTTCGACAATATCGCATTTCCATTGCGTGAATTAAAACAGTTTGATGAATCAGTTATCTATCAATTAGTGATGCACAAACTGGCATTGGTTGAGCTTGACCCTCGCGATGCAGACTTGCTGCCTGCCGAAATATCTGGTGGCATGGTGAAACGCGTAGGGCTCGCACGGGCGCTTGCACTGGAACCGGAACTGCTGGTACTGGACGAACCTACCGCAGGATTAGACCCTGACAGAAGCCATAATTTTATCGATCTTGTTAAACAACTAAAAAAATCCTTGGGATTAACCGTGCTTTTTGTCACCCATGACATGGATACGCTGGCGTCACTGGCAGAACGTGTGGCAGTATTAGAAGACAAGCACATTATCGCAGATTGCCCATTACAGGAACTGGCTAAAATTGATCATCCCTTTATAATCAATTTCTTCCAAAGTATCCGCAGCAGACTTGAGAAGCTATAATAAACTATGGAAAACCGAGCTTACGCAATTGCAGTTGGTATCTTCACCCTGGTGCTTGGAATAGGCTTGGCATTTGCCTATTGGTGGATTACGGACTCGCAAGAGAAACGCACCGAGTACACGGTAAGCTCTCAATTGCCTGTTACAGGCTTAAACCCGGAAGCTATCGTTAAATTTCGTGGCGTAAATGTTGGCAAGGTAGTGGAAATATCATTAGATTCCTCCTCACAAACCACAATCCTGATCAAGATCGCGGTCGCACAAAATTTGAAGCTCAGTACCGAGGCTTATGCCGAGCTTCGTCGGCAAGGGCTAACCGGACTTGCTTATATTGATCTGAACGATGAAAGCAAAAACGCGCCTGCGCTGCCAGCCGGCAGCATCATTCCACTGCGGCCAACCATTGTGGACAACCTGATGACCAAAGGCCCTGAACTGCTTGCGCAACTTGAAACGCTGGTGCAAAACAGCAGCCAGCTCACCATAACCGCCAACCGGGTTTTGACCAATGTTGATATTCAGAAATTGAATAATACGATTGCAAATTTTGAAAAAGCCTCTGAAAAAGCGATACCGGCAATCGATTCCGCGACAAATATGTTCAACAATGCCAACAAAATGATGTCCGAGAAGAATCAGGCACAATTTGTACAAACATTAGAAAGCGCGCAACAGGCGTTTGATGCTACAAAACCGCTCATCAATGAATTGAGCCTAACAACCAAAAAATTCCACAACACGGCCGACCAAATTGAAATCAGCACTAATCAACTCGCCAATACACTAGGTAATGAAACCTTACCGCAGTTACATACACTGACTCAAAACATGAATAAAAGCGTCATTCATTTCAACCAGCTCATTGATGTACTGGAAGATAATCCGCAAAGCATCATTTTTGGCAAACCGGTTCAGCCAGCAGGTCCGGGTGAAGAAGGCTTTACCATCAAACCATGAGGACCAAAATGCGCCCTATTATTTTACTGTTAGCCGGTAGCTTGATTGTAAGCACGCTAGCCGCCTGTGTCGGCATCAACAAAACTAAACAAAATATAGCCGTTTACGATTTTGGTTTGTCCATTTCAAGTGAAAGCAGTCAGCAGATTACTTCAAAAATACAGTGGGAAGAACCAGTTACTGCAGAATCTCTCAACCATAATAAAATTCGTTACCGCCTGAATTATCAAAACCCTGCGCGCGTTTATTTTTATGCGGAGAGCCGCTGGGCAGCCACACCGCCAGAGCTATTTTCCAGCAAACTTAGTCAAATGGTAAATGTAACCAAAACCCCTATGAACTGTAGCTTGAAGCTAAAAATAGAAGCTTTTGATCAAGTGTTTACAACGAAATCTGACAGTAAAGGCGTGGTTCAATTAAGCGCATTACTGGTTGAGAAAAAATCCAAAAAAATCTTCTCAAGCCAACTGATTTCGGAAAGCGTCACCTCGCTCACACCCAATGCACAAGGCGGAACAGCCGCGCTGCGCCAGGCGAGTGAAATTGCGCTGAAAAAAGCGATTAACTGGGGAAATGTGACTGCTGAAAGCAACACACTTTGCCAATAAATATCGAATAAAGCGCTCTAACGCGCCACGAAACGTCAAAACCTGATATAACGGTTACGCTGGTATCGCCTTTGCTAAACAGGCAACCTTTTGAGATGGGCTCTTAGTCATCTAGCCATTCTGAACATTTGATAGTAGAGTTAACAGACAGCTGATTACAGAAAGAAGTGACAAGATGAGATACCAATGGTTTTCACTAATACTGATTTCCTTACTTCTGGCATCCTGTGGTGGCCCGCGTGTTTATGCGGAAAATGAGGATTTTAATTCTGACTCCAGATATCACAGAAACTTCCAGGTAGATGCTGGTACTTTGTGCGGCGCAGCCCAACGCGTACTGTTAGGTGATGGTTACGTCGTAGCAAAAGGAGAAGACCAAAACCTTACCGGTGGCAAAGAATTTCAGGTCAAAGATAAATCTCACGCCATACTGCAAGTACATGTTACCTGCAATCAGCGTGCCGGTGGTTCTACCTTGTTCGTATCAGCCACGGAAGAACATTTTGACATCAAAACCAGCCGTAAAAGCACACTTTTTGGAGTCCCTGTTGTGGCGCCCATTTCATTAGGCACCAGGAGTGAAACCGACAACCAGGTAAAAACCCGGGGTGAGACAGTGACTGAACGGGATTTCTACAACCGCTTCTATCGGGCAGTGCAGCGGGAACTATCCCGCTGATGGTGCCTCCGGGATGATGAAACAGGGCATTTGAGTGGAAGTTGTTGATCTTGGATAGGTGGTCTAATCGGCCAATACTAATACATCGCAATACCAATATTCGATAGTGCAATAAATTAAAGGTATCTAGGTATTTCAGAAATAATGCCTGAAATGCTTAGGGGAGTATGCATGGTTCTTCTAGACGTTCGCACTATCATGGTGATATTTGCCATGCTGGCTTTTATGTTTTTCTGTCTTCTTGAGTTGGCAGGTTTGCATATTGGAAATATCCGTGGGGTGCGGCAATGGGCAGTTGCAAATTTATGCATCAGCCTGGGAATGAGTCTGGCGTATTTTTATACGCTGACCACACCCGGGCACGACTGGGCTATCGCCATTGGTGCAACGTCGATTGCGGCTGGCGTTAGCCTACAATTTACCGGCATTCAGGCTTTCAAAGAAGAGCGCAGTAACTGGCAAATAGCATTGCTGTTCGTAGGCGTATTCTTTTGCCAGAACATCTGGTTTGGCGTCATTCATCCGGATATCCACTCGCGCGCCATAGCAAACTCCTTCTTAATTGCCCTTGTCTTTGCAGCCTGTGCACGTGCGCTACTCATCAGGATTGATACTCCGTTAAGAACCGCATACTGGTTTACAGGGCTGTCTTTTGTTGTTCTAACCATAGTCATGCTTATTAGAGGAATAAGGATGTGGCTATCACCAGAAGTAAGCTACGCTCTCTATGCCAATATGCCACTTAATTCAGTATCATTTTTCATAAGTTGCATGACTCAGTTGTGTGTGACCTTTGGCTTCCTGCTGATGCTTAATTATCGACTCATTTCCGACTTGAATAAAATCGCTTCACATGACGCATTGACCGGTGCACTCAACAGACGCCGTCTTGAAGAAGAAGCAATCCGCCTGAAGACACGTTGCATTCGTACAGGAGAAGTACTGGCAATCATGGTGATTGATATTGACCATTTTAAATCAATCAACGATCGCTTTGGACACGCTGCAGGCGATGAGATACTTCGTCGCTTGACTGATGTCGCCCATAAATCCATACGCCCGGATGATTATTTTGCACGTTATGGCGGTGATGAGTTCTGCATGCTGCTATCTTCCACAACCAAGAGTGAAGCATGGGAATTGGCCGAGCGCCTGCGGCAAACTTATTCTCAGATGACATTTAAAATTGGAAAAGAATCGCTGCACGTGACAGTCAGTATCGGTGTTGCTGATTCAGCATCTATTGGGTTGGAGTTCTCTGCGTTGTTTGCTGTCGCGGATCAAGCCCTTTATCAAGCCAAGCAAGAAGGCCGCAATCAGGTGGTTTCTTATTCAGGCTAGCTAAAAACTTTTCAGGAAGCATCCAATGTTTTTCGTAGAGTTAATTCATAACATCGCGAATTGTCCCAGATCCAGTAGACACTTCATCTCGACTTATAAACGTCTTAGTATCTTTTATTTGGAGGAGAAATCTTTCGTTACAGTTTCTACAATGATATCGGCGGTGCGCTCCAATGTTTTCAGGTCAAACAAAACATCGTGACCATCAGATGCGTGGACAGAAGCATTGAGGGGAGGAACGTGGACAAACCCACGGCGTATGTTCAATGCCTGCTTTGTTCCCGGGTCATTCATCAGTACGAAGAAGGTTTCGTTGCAAAGATATCCGCCTGCGTTATTTGATACGGTAACGGGAATACCTGCGTCATGAAGTTGCTTCGCTATGGCATCAACATTCAATGTGGTTTTGAGAGATGGTGGTGCTGATTCTGATACAAACAGCGATGTCGGTAGTATGCCGCGATTGTCCGGTTCATTATCTCTGATATTGCGGGCGACTAGCTCAAGTCTTATGGGCTCTGCTCCAGCTTGGCCGAATGCAATAACGGCCACTGGATGATATTTTCGAATAAGCCCGCGCAATTCTTTTGCTGCTTCACCCCAGATTACCGGCAACTGAGAAATAACCACTGTCCTGTTCGAGAACTGTGCTCCTTGAAGATGTCGCACAGCCTCCCATGAACCATTTGTCTTGTCTCCCCCAAACGGCTCGAAGCCTGTTACTAAAATATATTCAGGATTATTTTCTGATGCTGCCAAAGAAACACCAGCTACGAACAGCATAGCGATGGCGATCACCCATTTAAAAGTGTGTAGCCAACTGACTTTGCATTTTGCTGGTCGCATAGAACCCACTATCTCTGTTCAATATGCCATTCACAAGGCGCTGTCGGGATTGTCCAAGCAGCTGAACATTCACCGCAGCCCGGATCATTCGCATTTGCCTGGCACATGCCTTTAACGGTTTGCACGGGGGAAGAAACAACTTTCATATCGGAACCGTACATAATCGTTTCGGCAGGGCCGCAAACGTATGTTTGAAAGCAGAAGACATTGACTTGAGTCCACTTGCCGTATTTTGTCCAGATACCCGCTCTAGGCATCGACTCAAGAGCCAAGCGTGCGTCACTGTTGAAGGACTCCAAGTTTGATTGCCATGCCATAACCCGGTCATTGTAAGTATCGAGACACTGATCCGTACATGCCCCGCTATCAACTTGACCAGCAAGACTCCACAGCTGTTGCTGTACTCGTGCAAGATCGCCGAAGCGTCTGCCAAAGCCGGCCTTTGTATCGGAGGCAATCGAAGAGGCACTCAGCTGTTGCCATAGATTACGTGCTTCGATAAACAACGGATTAGGTTCCTGAGCCGCTTGCGCGGCAATATTGAATAAGAGTGACAGAACTAAAAAAATCGTTCCAGCAACCACACGAGTCTTCATTTGATCCTCCTGAAAGTTTAAGGCCTCACGGCCACACGAGGCGGTATAAAAAGTATAGTAAATTCAACCATTTACAATAAAGCATCCTCTACTTAATCGCTTTTGTCAAATATCACTAGTTACTGGTATTGGTTGGTTGCAGAAATTACCTGGACGAATCTAAGTAGCAGCTTCGGCCTACATTGCTGACGTTAAGCTAGATTTGTGAATGGCTGAAGTGGGTTGATAGCCAACGGTCACCCGAGTGCCATGACATCCCCGATGCTTATAAATAAAAAAGCTGATGCCATAAAGAAGCCAGCTTTATTGGTGCCCCCGACACGAATCGAACGTGTGACCCTCCCCTTAGGAGGGGGATGCTCTATCCACTGAGCTACGGGGGCGTGTTTTATTACAGGGGTCGTAGTATAAGGCTTTTAAAGGTTTTAATAAATGTTTTGCATTACGCAAAAACAGTCACCATGATACATCCGCAATTATTTTACCAATCCGAACGAATAGTGCTACTATCATTGTGATTTTTTATATTGAATCAACGAGATAACTTAGGGTATTGGTATGCTGCTCAAATTATTTTTTTACACGGCATTGTTATTAATCGCAATTTTGGGATATCGCAGCTACGCATCAGCCTCTAGCAGCCTAACTATTGGCGATAATGCGCCCTACTTCAAACTCAATGATACTAAAGGAAATTCGCATACTTTATCCGATTATAAGGGCCAATATTTAGTTCTTTATTTTTACCCTAAAGATGACACCCCAGGTTGTACGAAAGAGGCCTGCCATTTTAGAGATGATATGGCACAACTGGAAAAGCTGGGGGCAAAAGTGATTGGCATTAGTGTTGATAGCCGTGAATCTCATGAGAAATTTGCAGAAAAATATCACCTCCCCTTTACCTTGCTGGCGGATACTGATGGTAAAGTTGCCGATAGTTATCAATCACTTACCAATTTATACGTCACAAAAATTGCCAAACGCCACACTTTTTTGATTGACCCGGATGGGAAAATTAAAAAAATCTATACCAATGTAGATGTATCCAGCCACTCGCAACAAATTATTGATGATTTAAAGACTATTCAAAACAAAAAATAAGTAAATATAACAATCTGCTTAATGATGTCTTTTTACCTACAACATTTACCTGAGATTATTACCATATGGGTAATGCTATCTATAGGAATAATTGCCGGTTTTTACTACGCTGCCAAGTTGAAAAAAAATAAGGAGCTATGGAAATTTGCATTAGAAGGTTCCGGCGATGGCATTTGGGATTGGGATATACCCAGCGATATTGCACACTTTTCCAATCAATATAAAGAAATGTTTGGCTTTGGTGACACTGGAATTAAAGTCAAAATGAGTGATTGGAAATGCCGCATTCATCCTGACGACATCAAGTCATTGAATCACACGATTGACAATTACCTGGCAGGTAACACTGAAAAATATACGCATGAACATAGAGTAATCTGTAAAGACAAAAGCATTAAATGGGTCCTTTCTCGCGGTATGGCCGTTAAATACGATAAAAATGGCAAGCCAGTGAGGATGGTTGGTACACATACAGATATTACCGAACGTAAATTATTAGAAAACAGGCTGGAAAATTTAGCACATTTTGACTCTTTAACAGGACTACCTAATCGCTCCCTATTCGGAGATAGGCTTAAGCTAGCATTGGCTTACGCAAAGCGTGAAAAAAAATTTCTTGCGGTCATGTTTGTCGATTTGGATCAATTTAAAGAGATCAATGATTTATATGGCCACAAAATCGGTGATAAGGTGCTCAAAAAAACTTCACAACGTTTAATTGCAAGTGTCCGTGAATCAGATACTATCGGCAGAGTTGGCGGTGACGAATTTATTGTACTGTTACCGATTATCGATAATGAGCTTGATGCAACCTTAGTGGCCAATAAAATTATAGCTGCCGTTGCCAAGCCTATTGAAATCGTTAAACCGGGCGAGCTATCCCAACCCATTAAAGTCATCCCGAATAATCTGCAGGTATCTGCAAGCATTGGTATTTCAATTTACCCAATACACGGTAAAGATGAAAAGCTACTCATCATCAATGCCGATTTAGCAATGTATCAAGCGAAAAGAAACGGGAAAAATCAAGCTCAATTATTTGACATCAAAGTTTCTAACCAAAAAGCCCGAGTTTAACCACTGCAGGCCATAGCCCATAACACCAACAAACGACTAAGTCGGTTAGCAATAAAAATCCAGAGTCATTGCCGACCTACTAAACCAATAGCAATATCGTCAGAAAATCATCCCGGACTTACGTAAAATATGCCCTTCAATTACGTTGGCATCAGCTCTATAATCGGTTACTTCTAATCTTTTGCAGCAAATGGATGTACCGATTTTTTATACACTTTAAGCAAATCCGCCACTTTTGGTTCACGCGCAATCGCACTCTTAATCGCCTGTTTGGTTGCCTGATAATTCCAATCCTGAATACGTTCATCAATATCGGCACGGTGGTTAATAAACACACCAACGCAGATAAATACATCATCGACTTCTTCTATCGGGATAGTGCCATCAGCCACGCAATCCATCACAGCCATCGCTACGCCACGTTGGGCAGGGCCAAACATTTGTGTAGCTTGCTTGCCATTCTTTATAGTGACTTTATTAAACATCACCGTATTGGGCTTAACCATCTGATTCGGCGCTATGATTGCCAGCAATCCATTAGCACCTAGCTTTTGATCTGTGAGAGTGCGGCAAAAAGCATCTTCAGCTGCGCTGCCTCTTGGCCCCATAATTAAATCGATATGCGCCACATTCAAAAGATCTAAACCATGGCCATCCGGACGATTTTCTATCACTAAAGCTTCACCAACTAATACACGATCAATTACAGCCATTTTCAGCCTCCTTAGAAATTTTTATTAAGGTTAAAAATCTCCTACTTAGCAATCATTACTAGCCTCTACTCCAAAACAAGCCTCATTCCACACAAGGATAAAGCCTATGCAATGTTACGATCTATATCATGCCATAGAGTAAACCCTATGACTGTACGTACTGACACTTAATGCTATTAACTATTAGCGAAAAACATTACCCATAAAAAAAGCCAGCTTATGCTGGCTTTTTTTATTACAGTTAACTCAAATTCATCATGTGCTTATTCTTTTGTTGCGCGTTTACGCTCATGCTCTAACAGATGGCGCTTACGGATACGAATAGTTTTAGGTGTAATTTCCACCAACTCGTCATCATCAATAAACTCAACTGCTGATTCTAAAGATATAGCAATTGCCGGAATCAAACGCACCGCTTCATCGGTACCTGAAGAACGAATATTAGTGAGTTGCTTACCTTTAATCGGGTTCACGATCAAATCGTTATCGCGACTGTGAATACCAATTACCATGCCTTCATAAAGCTTATCACCTGGTACGGCAAACATACGACCACGGTCTTGCAATTTCCACAATGCATAAGCTACGGCTTCGCCATGCTCAGCTGAAATCAACACACCGTTACGACGGCCAGGCATATCGGCTTTTACCGGTGCATATTCATCAAAAATATGTGACATCAAGCCGGTACCGCGAGTTAAGGTTAAAAACTCACCCTGGAAACCAATCAAACCGCGTGCAGGGATTCTGTACTCCAAGCGGGTACGACCATTACCATCAGATTCCATGTTTTGCATTTCACCACGACGACGGCCTAACTCCTCCATCACTGCGCCTTGGTTTTCATCCTCTACGTCCACCGTCAGGATTTCATATGGCTCACATTTTTCACCGTTAATTTCACGGTACACAACCTTTGGTTTACCAACCGCCATTTCAAAACCTTCACGGCGCATGTTCTCTAATAAAATCGTTAAGTGCAATTCAC
>JBAQME010000114.1:0-20263 GCA_049302535.1 Methylotenera sp. | reverse complement strand
GTAGGGCTGTAGTAAATTTAGATTTGGATTCATAAGGTAACATTATAGTGAGCAATAGCAATAATAAAAACTCTTTTGCGGTGTTTGGCCTGCTTTTCGGTGCCCTTTGCTGGGGCATTATCTGGTTTCCATACCGCGTCATGTCTGAAGCTGGCGTGTCCGGCATAGTTTCTAGTTTTTATACTTATGGCATCGCGACTATAGTGGCGGCAATTTATTTTGCCAAATACTGGCGAAAAGTATTCCGGCTGCCATTAAGCATCATCTGGTTGAGCATTGTTGCCGGTTGGACCAACCTGAGCTACGTGCTGGCCATTATTGACGGCGAAGTTATGCGCGTCATGCTGCTATTTTATTTGTCACCGATATGGACATTGATACTTGCACATTTCTGGCTGAAGGAAGAAACTCATCTGGCTGGTGTGGTTGCAATCGCGGTATCGCTGCTAGGTGCGGTTATCATGCTGCATGATCCCGCAATAAGCGGTTTTCCGGTACCTGGCAATACCGCTGAGTGGTTGGCGCTTTCATCCGGTTTTGGATTTTCGTTAACAAATGTGATTACAAGAAAATCCAGCCATTTGAGCCTGCGCGCCAAGTCTTTTGCCTTGTGGATAGGCGTGATACTGGTTTCGTTAATGGCTGTGCCAGTTATGCAAGTACCTTTTCCATCGCCTGCGACATTCAGTTTAACCAATTGGCTGATAATGGGTTTAATCGCACTGTTACTGATAGCGTCAACTTTCTTTGTTCAATATGGCGTGACTCAAATCAAGGCGACACGGGCTTCAGTGCTGTTTTTGTTTGAATTAGTAGTTGCTGCTATCGCGGCTTATTATCTGGCGCATGAAACCATGCATATCAATGAATGGATAGGCGGAAGCCTGATTGTGGTTGCCTCTGTATTTGCAGCTATCAACCACAAAGAATAAAAAACAGAGTTACTTTAGGTCAGGGTTACAAGCCACGCTCCACTACATCAATTAAACGTTGTCCTATGACGTCTATCTGTTTTTCATCAAGAAATCTGAATGGCCCCTCAAGCACCAGCATCGCAAATCCATGCACTGCGGACCATGCAAAAATCTCTGCAAATATCCTGCGTTCCTGAGTGAGCGCGCCGGCTTCAACCAGCATATCTAAAGCAAGCCCTAAATGCTGATAAGGCGTAAGGCCGCTTTCTCCTGCACTTTCAGGATTGGCAGCGTTGCTGAGGTCATTATGAATCGAGAACGCGACCTTGAATAATCCCGGCTCTGCAAATGCAAATCTGAGATAGCCGGTGCCGACGGCCCTCAATCTGGCACGGGCATTCCAGACCATATCTGCAGTTTCGGAAATCATGCTGATTTCCTTTTCTATCTCTACCGCTGATGCAGATTGTGCCGCCATGCCAACTGCCCGCACCAGTGCATCACGGTCTGCAAAATGCCGATACGCGGCGTTGGGAGCCACTCCGGCTTGCCTTGTAACTTCACGTAATACGATAGCATCTGCCCCGCCTTTTCTTGCCAACTGCACTGCAGCCTCCAGCAGGGTTCGATACAAATCACCGTGACGATAACTGCTGCGTTTGACCTGTGTAGTTTTTTTACCTGCAATATTCATACTTGTTGACACCGTCCACAATTGGATGTTTAATTGTGTACATTGTACACATTAACCGTAATTTAAAAAGGAGATTATGAATCATGACACAGGTAAAACCTATTCCAGAAGGTATGAACAGTGTTACTCCACATTTAATCTGTGCTGGTGCTAAAGATGCTGTTGAGTTTTATAAGAAAGCTTTTAACGCACAGGAGTTGTTCGATTGGATGCACCGACAGGCAAGTTAATACATGCCTGTATCAGGATTGGCAATTCTAATCTTATGCTGGCAGATGAATCACCTGAATGGGGAAGTCTGGGTCCTAAAGCACTCAAAGGATCGCCCGTCACTATCCATTTGTATGTAGAAGATGCAGATAAAGTATTCAAGCAAGCAGTAAGTGCAGGTGCTGCAGTCAAGATGCCATTGGATAATATGTTCTGGGGTGACAGATACGGAATTGTTGTAGATCCATTTGGTCATGTATGGGCGATAGCCACCCATGTTAAGGATGTCAGCTTTGAAGAATTAAAAGCTGAAGCAAGCAAATTCTGATGAACAAAAATGCAGCCGAAGACTCACTATTAGGCCACCAATTCCACTGTGAGGTTGGCTTCAAAAGGAGAAATTTAAATGAAATGCATGGTTATTGTTAAAGCAAGCAAGGACAGCGAAAAAGGTATTATGCCAAGCGCCGAATTACTTACTGCAATGGGTAAGTACAATGAGGAGCTAATAAATGCCGGCATTATGCTTGGTGGCGGTGGTTTAAAGCCTACTTCGCTGGGGAAGCGTGTAAGGTTCTCTGGTACACGGCGCACAGTAATCGACGGCCCATTCCTCGAAACGGAAGATCAAATTGCCGGTTACTGGCTTTGGCAGGTTAAATCATTGGATGAGGCCGTCGAATGGGTTAAGCGATGCCCAAATCCAATGCTGGAAGACTCTGACATTGAAATTCGTCCAGAGTATGAGGAAGCAGATTTTGCAGCCGAACCTCTTGTTCAACACGGATAGTCAACAAGGACGAGCGCTTCGCTTATTTTTGGTTTAATTGACTGCCGGTTAACTCCAACGAGATTTTCTCAAATACCGTTGGAGGATGATCTATGAAGGATATGCCTACCGCCTGTATTGCTTGCAAACTATACGGTTTTTGTAATGACGTTTTAACACGGTAAAGGAGAATCACATGATCCGGACAATTATTATCACAGTATTGGTTCTTATCGCCGCTATTCTGATCTATGCGGCAACTATGCCCAGTGATTTTGAAATCAGGCGCAGCGCAACTATTAAAGCCTCGCCGGATAAGCTGTTTCCGCTTATTAATGATCTGCACAAAATGCAGACATGGTCAGCCTGGGAAACCGTAGACCCAAAGATGAAACGAAGTTATAGCGGCGAAGCCAGTGGCAAAGGCGCTAAATACGCTTGGGAAGGCAATAGGGAAATAGGTCAGGGCAGCATGGAAATTACGGAATCAATACCTTCTTCAAAAGTTGCGATGCGGCTGGATTTTGTTAAACCGTTTGAAGGTCACAGTTCAGTGGAGTTTTCCTTAGCGCCAAATGGCGGTAATACGGTGGTCACCCAGACCATGAGGGGTACAAGCTCATATATTCCAAAACTTATGTGCTTATTGTTTTTCGATCAGGACAAAATGATCGGTGGTAAGTTTGAGGAGGGGCTGGCTAATTTGAAAGTGATTGCAGAGCAATAAACGGCTGGCATTCACTTTACCTTTGGTAGATTCATATTTCTATGGGAGAAAATCTCATGCAAAGAATCACCCCATTTTTATGGTTTGATAACCAGGCCGAAGAGGCAATGAATTTTTATGTCTCAATCTTTAAAAACTCAAAAGTCTTGAGCGTTAATCGTTATGGAGAGGGCGCCCCTGCGCCGAAAGGTACCGTGATGACCGCCAACTTCCTGCTTGATGGCCAGGCGTTTACGGCGCTTAATGGCGGCCCAGTGTTTAAGTTCTCGCCGGCCATCTCATTTGTTGTTCACTGCGAGACGCAGGCAGAAGTTGATGAGTATTGGGCTAAACTTTCTGCAGGCGGAAAAGTAAATCAATGTGCCTGGCTGGACGACAAGTTTGGCGTGTCATGGCAGATTGTTCCCGATATTCTCATTGAACTGCTGAACGACCCTGATCCAGCCAAAGCAGGGAGGGTGATGCAGGCCATGATGCAAATGACTAAAATCGACATCGCGGCCTTGAAACGTGCGTATGACGGATGACAGGTTAAGCGCTGAAACTGCTGTTACGTGCACCTTCGGCAGCAAAGCGGATTTTCAGTGACAGGTCATTACGTGAGTCTGCATAGGCCAGGGCGTTATCTTCATCAATTTTGCCGTTGGCAAACAGCTTGAACAATGACTGATCGAACGTGTGCATGCCGATATCGTTGTTATCGCCCATGATTTCCTTGATATCGCCCATTTTTTGTTTTTGAATCAATTCTGCCATGTAGGGCGTATTAATCATTACTTCAGTTGCGGCGACGCGCTTGCTGTGATTGCCTGGGATCAGGCGTTGGGAAACAATCGCAACCAGGTTCATGGACATGCCGAGCAGCAAACCCGTTCTGCCGTCTTCCGGGAAGAATGAAATGACGCGCTCAAGTGCCTGGCTTGCATTATTGGCATGTAAGGTGGCTAAACATAAATGTCCTGTTTCGGCATAGGCTAGCGCGTTTTTCATACCGTCCATGTCCCGCACTTCGCCAATCAGGATGACATCGGGAGCCTGGCGCATGGCATTTTTAAGTCCATTTTCAAACGATAAGGTATCAATGCCGACTTCGCGCTGGTCAACGACTGATTTTTTATGCGGATGAATAAATTCAATCGGGTCTTCAAGGGTGAGAATGTGGCCATTCATGGTTTCATTACGATGGTCAATCATGGAAGCAAGCGTAGTGGTTTTTCCGGATCCGGTTGCACCCACTATCAGTATCAGGCCGCGTTTGCGCGTAATCAAGTCTCTTAAAACCGGAGGCAGGCCTAAACTATCAATTGAAGGAATGTCCGTTTTAATATGGCGAATTACTATGCCGACTTCGCCGCGCTGCCTGAACACGTTTACGCGGAAGCGCCCGACATCTTTTTTGCTAATGGCAAAGTTGCATTCCAGTGTAGATTCAAATTCCTTAATTTGATCTGCGCTCATCAGTGAATAGGCAATTTCTTTAATCATGCCTGGTGACATGATTTGGCTATTAATCGGCGTGGTGTCGCCTTCTACTTCGATATGAATACTGGTGCCGGTACTGAAGAATAAATCCGAGCCGCCTTTATCCAGCATAAATTTCAGTACCGGGGTAATGTCGATTGCTGCCATGTTGTTTTCCCTGAAGATTCTTCCTAAAGCGTTTGTTTTATACTTTTTATTGTTGTCGTTGTATTTGTTAGCTGTGCGCTAAGCTTAGTATGACTTTAGCATAAATTTTATAAGGCTCGTCAAGCTGATGTCTTGTTGATATTGATATTTTCGATGTTATCGAGATGTTGCTTCCAAATGGTTTGATAAATGACCTCCAGCGACTTGGCAAAGCTTGCGGTGTCAAATAATGGAGAAGTCATTTTTTCTGCAATTAATTTTTGCTTCATTGCATCAAGTGCTGCCGGATTATTAGCAAGATAAAGTGCTTTGTTTTCGTAGTCTTCCAGCGTGCAGGTGATTAATTCGTCCAGGCCTGCTGCATTAAGTAAACTGCCCGCTACGCGTGCGGCAAAGGTATCGCCAGTACAGGTAAGCACCGGCAAGCCCATCCATAAGGCATCACTGCAAGTCGTGTGTGCATTATAGGGGCGGGTATCCAGAAACAAGTCGGCATGCACATGGCGCGCAAGGTGGTCTGCAATGGTGATACGCGGTGCAAAAACGAGCCGTTCACTTGAGATGCCATATAAAGCCGCCTGCTGTATCAAGTTTTGTTTTGCCCATGGGTTGCAATCCAGCAGCCAAAGTACGCTGTCCGGTGTGGCCTTTAGCAGGCGCATCCAAACGGCAAAAATATCTGCGGTGATTTTGAATGTCTGGTTGAAACAGCAGAATACAAATGCCTTTTCCGGCAGCGCACAATCTAGCCGTGACGGTATTTTTCCAACAGGGCGTTTACGGTCGTTGGGCTGGTAGCTGAAAGGTAAAACCGCTAATTTCTCTGCATAATGCTGAGCGGTATCCGGCGGGCAGATAAAGCTATCTGTCAGTAGATAATCAAACAGCGGTGCGTTATGGAAACTGCCCATGGTGCCGGGAAAACCCAGCCAATTGACATTGATAGGGGCAGGGCGCAGCGCGGCAATACCACTGCGGCTGGTTTGTGTGAAACCCGTTAAATCTACCAGAATGTCAATGCTGCAAGCATGAATCTTTTGAGCCGCCTCAGTTTCTGAAAGCTGGCGGATGTCGTGAAACTGATCAAAAGCCTGTTCTAGCCGCGTTCTGGCGCTTGATTTGTCATTAACACCGTATGAAAAAGCGATGATTTCAAATCGGGATCTGTCATGCAATTCAATCAGTTCGCTGACCAGGAATGCGAGCGGGTGCAGCCTGAAATCCGCAGATAGATAGCCGATTTTTATTTTTTTTTGTGCCGGTTTTACCGGGTGTGCAAAGTCAAGTTGTTTGCCATGTTGAATAAGCGTTACGTAGCGGTTGCTGACCCAGTTGTCGGCACAGGTCTTTTGCTCTTCTGCCGTTGTGGACGGCATGGCCAAGAATGCAAAAGGGGAAATCTGTGCATCAGGCTGTGTTTTTACCCAGCGGCGAATCTCGGCAATATCATCATCCAGACCTTGCCAGTCGCACATATGTTGCTTTTGATGTACAAGATGTACTTTGGCGTGATAGAGCTGAGGGTTGAGCGCCAAGGCTTTTTTATAGCTTTCGATCGCCAGGTCCAATTGCCCTAATTCGCGCTGCACATTACCCAGGTTGTTATAGGCATCGGCATCGTTGGGCGCGAGCTGGATTGCCTGTTGGTACTGTTTTGTGGCCTCGGCGGCTTTGCCTAGTTCACGCTGTGCGTTGCCCAGGTTATACAGTAAAGCCGCATCCCGCGGGTTAAATTGTAATGCTTCCTGAAAACAGGCCTCAGCCTGCGTGAAATGGCCGACTGCATGTGCCTGATTACCCAGTGACGACAAACAATGGCAAAGCGCATCGCGCAAATTTTCTTCTCTAGGCATCACGCGCAACACGCGGCGATAATAGCCTGCCGCTTCTTCAAAACGTTCAAGCGCAAGTAACGTGTTGCCCAGGTTCAGTTGAATATCCAAATCCTTGGGCTGTAACAGAATTGCCTGTTGAAAGCTTTTGATCGCAGCTTCAGGCAGGTTGGCGGCGCGTAGCGCTAATCCGTAGTGGTTTAAGTAATCAGTATGTTTCGGATTGATTGCCAAGGCTTTTGAAATTGATTGCACGGCAAGTTCTGCGCGATTTGTCTGGTAGTAAACCACGCCTAACATGTGCAGTGCATCCGCATGCCCGGGTTGCGAGGCAATCGCTTCCTTGTAAAATGACTCGGCTTGGCCTAATTGACCTGCACGATGATGATTAAGGGCGGATATATACTGGGATTGAGACATCGTTTGATTTTAACCTGAATTTAAGGTCAAGTTAAGAATGCCGGTTGGAAAAAGCGCTGTGGCGGTGCGGTTGTAAAGACGGTCATGAGAGCCATGGTTTCTTAGGTGCATACACGTATTTATTTAGTTAAGGGCTAGCGCTAGTCTCCAATTACACTAGTTGACCACATAGCGCGATGGTAATTTCTTCCTTGTTTCATTGGGTATTAATGCGGTGAGCAAGTCCCTGACCGGCTTGTTCATCAAGGTTGATCACAGTGCCATGTGAGATGCGCAAAGGTTAATTTAAGCGTATATAAAACCGCACATGCTTTTGGAGTCTTCGCGATGAGTATTCCAATAAAATATACCCGTGTTGCAATAATCCTGCACTGGGTGGTAGCGGTAGCAATTTTTGGTGCTTTGACACTCGGTATATATATGCACGACCTTTCCTTGTCACCGCGAAAACTTCGGCTCTATTCATATCACAAGTGGATTGGAATTACGGTGCTGATACTGGTGATAGTGCGTATTATTTGGCGTATCTCACACAAACCACCTTTGCTGCCAGCCAGTATGCCGCACTGGCAGAAACTCGCGGCCCATGGGGTACACCATGGGCTATACCTGCTTATGCTGATGATTCCGCTCTCCGGCTGGCTAATGAGTTCCGCGCTAGGCGTTCCTGTTGTCTGGCTGGGCATGATTCATCTCCCGGACCTGGTCAATAAGGACAAGGAACTGGGGGAGCTTTTGAAGGTGCTGCACAAACTACTCAACTTTACCATGCTGGCCTTCATTGTCGCTCATGTAGGCGCTGCCTTGCAGCATCACTTCGTGCAGCGGGACGGCCTGCTGGCACGCATGCTGCCATTTCTTGAAAAAGGAGCAGGAGAATGAAAGGTTACTTTGCAGTGATGGTTCCGCTTGTTGTCAGTATGTCCAGTTATGCTGCCGAATTCAACCAAGTTCAGGCAACAGGCAGCGGGATTGCCTTTTTATCCAAGCAGATGGGTTCGCCAGTCGAAGGCAGGTTCGGCAAATTCACCGCCAACATCAGTTTCGATCCGGACAATATTGTGGCGAGTAAGGCACAGATCGAGATTGATATGGCGAGCATTGACGTCGGCAACCGTGACGCCAATGACGAAGTGAAAGGACGGGACTGGTTTAATATTCAAAAATATCCGACCGCCCGGTTTATCTCAACTGGTATCAAAGCTATCAGTAACGGGCGCTACGAAGCAACCGGAAAATTGACCATCAAGAACATTACACGCAGTGTCACCGTACCCTTTACCGAGAAAATTGAAAACAGTCATGCTGTGTTAGATGGCGGTATTCCGGTCTTACGACTGCAATACGGCATTGGCAGCGGTGAGTGGGCTGACCCGGACACCGTGGCAGACGAAGTGCAACTTCGTTTCCGTTTTATCTTGGGGCTCGCCAACAAATAGAATGAAGAGCATTCATCCATTCAGAATGTCGGCATTTGTCTTTGCCTTATATTTGCAAATGAGAAAAAGCATCGGTGTAAACAAACGAGCATGTACATGCATATTTTTTATGCCGCTTTAAGCCTGGTTTGGTTTATTGGCTAATTCCAGGGTTTATAGCTGGATATGTTTTTGACACCTTCAATCAGCAAGGTAATTTCTATGTCATTACCTATTGGGCCATTTGGCTTCGATGCCCAGCCAAAACCATAGTCTGAAGCGTTAATTGCAGTATGTGCCTCAAACCCTGCACGCTGACCGCCCCACGGGTCTGAACCAAAGCCCAGCAGTTTGAAAGGAAAAGAAATCTCCCGGGTAACGCCATGCATAGTCAAATTGCCAGTCAGAATACCTTCTTCTTTACTCGTAGATTTAACTTTCGTGCTGACAAAGTCTATCCAGCCATATTTGCCAGCGTCTAGATATTCCGCCTTTTCACGAATGTAAGTATCACGCTTGGCGTGGTTTGTGTTCACGCTCGCCACATTGATTTTGGCTTCTACGCTTGATTTAGACAGGTCTGATTGATCAATGAGAATTATCCCTTTAATGTTGGGAAAGGTACCTGCCGTTTTGGAAACAACATGGCGAATAGTGAAGCTGGCAAAGGAATGTGTGTTATCTATATCATAGCGTTCTGCTTCTGCCATAGAGGGCAGGCAGTAAAAGAACAATAAGGAAAGTAGTAAATGCCGCATATGCCACTCCTTTTCAGAAACCTGTAAAGTTACTCTTCACACCATGGATTAGTGGGAATTATGGATTGGTGAGAACTATTATTGGGCAGAATTGTTAAGAAAAAGTTTGCACACAAAGAAATGTATTTCAATTGCAAATATATCACTTTCCGAGTATGAGGTGAAATCCTGACAATCCATAAACTGATATTGATGTTTTGGACAATGTTGTCTGGTGTCTGCTATTGATTCCAGCTCAATCAGGTATTATTGTGGTTGGTTTACATTCGAAGATATAAACCGTTAAGCAAAATGCATCAATCAGGTTGATTTAGCGCGGAAGACTAGCCCGGGAATGAAACACAGTTCAAGTTCATTACAAAGCCTCCCTTTATCTGGCGGTGATACTCAAGCGTGGCTTGATTCGTTATCCAGGTATTACTCGCCGGCTGAGATTGGAGTTGTCAGCCAGGCATGCGAACTGGCTGCAACGCTTTATGCTGCACGTGTCGAGGTGACGGGTGTCCCTCTCCTGCAACACGCGACTGGAGCCGCGACTATTCTTGCCGGTATGAACATGGATGCTGATACGATAGCAGCTACCATCCTGCATGCGGCACCAAAGTATATGGATGATTGGCAGGAAGTGATTGCAATGCGCTTTGGTGCCAATATTGCAAGTCTGGTGCAGGGTATTTTGCGGATAGAGAAAATCCAGGAATTCAGCGAGGCTGAACTCCCGCATGCGCAGGACAAGAAAAATAACGATCATGCCAGACAGGTTGAAAGCCTGCGTCAGATGCTATTGGCGATGGTAGGGGATATTCGTGTTGTACTCATTAAGTTAGCCGAGCGTGCGCAGACCCTGCGCAGCCTGTCAGGTGCCAGCCTGGAACAGCAAAAGCTGATTGCGCAGGGCACGCAGCGCATTTTTGCACCGCTAGCCAATCGACTTGGTGTGTGGCAGTTGAAGTGGGAGCTGGAAGATCTTTCGCTGCGCTATCTGGAGCCACAACTCTACAAAGAGATTGCCAAACTGCTGGATGAGCGGCGCGTTAATCGCGAGCAGTATATTGCAGAGGTGGAATCGGTACTGAAACAGGAGTTGCAGCGGGCGGGCATCAAAGGAGATGTTGCCGGCCGTCCCAAGCACATTTACAGCATCGTGAATAAAATGCGGCATAAACATCTCGATTTTAGCCAGCTCTACGATGTACGCGCTGTAAGAATACTGGTGGATGATATCAAGAGCTGCTACACGGTGCTCGGGCTGATTCACAATCTGTGGCAGCCTATTCCGGGTGAATTTGACGATTATATCGCGCGGCCCAAGGGCAACGGCTACCGTTCATTGCATACTGCAGTGGTGGGTCCGCATGGCTTGGCACTGGAGGTGCAGATTCGTACTTTTGAAATGCATAATTACTCCGAACTAGGTGTTGCTGCGCATTGGCGTTATAAGGAAGGCAGTAAGTTTGACGTAAAAACCGATGAGAAAATCGCCTGGCTGCGCCAGATTCTGGCATGGAAAGAAGATATTGCAGATGGCACTGACCTGCTGGAGCAATTTAAGAGTGAACTGTTTCAGGATAGAGTTTACGTACTTACTCCGCAGGGTAAGGTGATTGATTTGCCCAAAGATGCCACGCCGATTGATTTTGCCTACACGCTGCATACTGATTTAGGGCACCGCACACGCGGTGCCAAAGTGGATGGCAGTATCGTACCGCTCAATTACAAATTGCAGAACGGCCAGCGTGTAGAAATACTGACTGCCAAACTCGGCTCACCGAGCCGCGATTGGCTGAACTATATGCAAAGTCCACGTGCGAAAATCAAGGTGCGGCAGTGGTTCAAACAGCAGAATATCGAGGAAGACACCACACAGGGTAGGGCAAAACTTGACCGTGAACTGCATAGGGCTGGTGTCGATAGCATTAACCAGGAAAAAATTGCGCAGAGACTGCACTTCAATAAACTGGAAGATTTTCTAAGTGCTATCGGGCGCGGTGATGTTAGCGAACACCAGATTGCCAGCGCCATCCAGGAAGAAGTGCGCCCTACATCTGCCGAGGTCGTTAAAGTCTCCGCCGCAAGGCGAACCAGGGTTAATGCGAATTTGATGGACATCGTCATTGAAGGCGTCGGTAACCTGCAGACCAATATGGCCAAGTGCTGCAAACCGGTGCCGTCAGATGCGATTGTCGGCTATGTCACGCGCGACCGTGGCGTCACTATCCACCGCCAGGGGTGCGCGTTTATTCAGCGTTTGCATGATGAACGCCGTGACCGGCTCCTGGCTGCTCAATGGGGAAATCACCAGGTCAGTTCTATCAATGTAGACATTGAAGTCGAAGCTTACGACCGTCAAGGTTTGCTGCGTGATATCAGTGAGTTGTTTGTGAAGGAAAAGGTCAATGCCGTCAAGGTGAATACTTTAAACAAGAAGCATCAGGCGTTCATGCAGTTTTCGATTGAGATCGCAAGTCTGGAGCAGCTTAACCGGTTACTTGGACTGATTCAGCAGATTCCCAATGTCATTGTTGCGAGGCGTCATACTTAATTAGGGCATACTAAATTTGTATCGCTATGGCTGATTGAATTCAAAAAATAGGCAGCACGTCTAAGTTGCAGCCATTTTTGCTAATCGTTTCAGGCCCATTTCCCGTAATAAAAACCGGTTGGGATTCAGCAGCCCGGCAAGTTCAATTGAAACTGGCAAAGGTTCATTGCATATCGAGCATGCTAATAACTCGGCGCACAACGGGGCGGTGGTGAAGCCCTTGCTGCCATGTGCTACGTTCATATAAAGGCCAGTCAGCCAGGGTAGTGATTCGGGCTTGGCGTCAGGCCGCGGCGGTGCTTTTTTTAAAGCAGCGCTGTCCAGCAATTGCCCTACCAGCGGCAGGTAGTCGGATGCGCTGCACCTTAATGAGACACGTCCGCCTGCAATATTGCCGCGCAGTTTCTCATATAGCTCCGGTGAAATGCGCTTCAGCTTTTCCAGATTTTCCTGATGATCTTTATCTTTAATAGCTAAATCGCTTTGTTTTGAACGCAATATTGCCTCTGCCGCAAATGTTGCCCCCAGGCAATGCAAAGCGCCGGAATTCTGCTGGTAAGCAGCGGGGCTAAAATACCCGTCACTACAGATAATGGTTTTAATTTTATTGCTGGTTTCCGTAGATTCAAGCAGACTGACTTGCCCGCGCACTGCTCGCGCATTCAGTGGCAGGTCGGGGCATAGTTGTTGCGCATCGTTGGCATTGGCGATAATGACAATATCTGCTTTTATTGCAAAGCCGTGATGACCACGCACTTCAAATGCATGGTCAATTCTGGCTATATCCGAGATGGTGGTTGCGCAAATAACCGAGATGTTTTCATGCCGGGTAAGGCGTCTGCATAGCTGTTGCGGTTTCACCCATGCCGCGTCAGGAAAATACAGCGCATCGTGCGCCATCTCAATTCCGGCAAGTGCGCTGGCCTCGGATTTTGTAACGTACCTTAAGACTTCCTGTGCATGGTTTTGTGCTGCTACTTTCTGAATGCGCGCCAATTCTCTTGCATTGAAGCCAAGCTGCAGCATGCCGCAATTATCAATTTTCGTTTTATCCAGATCGAGCGTTTTGTACAAGGCCAAGCTGTATAAATAACCTGCTAGCGCAAACTGGCTGCCAGCGTCGTCACCGCTTAAACGTGGATACAGCATTCCTAACGGATTGCCTGAAGCCTCGCTGGCAATATCGGCATTACGCTCAATCAGGGTGACTTGTATGCCGCGCTTTGCCAGCGCGTGCGCGGTGCTGCAGCCGGCGATGCCGCTGCCTATGACTACCGCGGTTTTAGTAACTACAGCGGCTTTAGTCATGACTTTCAGCCCCTGAATAATATCCGTGAAGCATCTCGCGTTTTTTTCCAAAGCCGGGACATTTCATGACTTCAAAACCCGCAGAGATTAAGCCTCTACGCACCATGCCGGCACTGGTGAATGTTGCGAATGTTGTTTTTGCATGCGAAAGCCTTGCCATTTGTTCAAATAGCGTTGTTTGCCACATTTCTGCATTCTTTGCCGGTGCAAAGCCATCCAGAAACCAAGCGTCAGCTTTTATATCGAGTTGGCGTAAGCCGGTGGTTGCATCGCCAAATAACACTTTCAAGTTGATGTGGTTGTTGAAAAGTGAGATTGATCCGGTATCCAACAGCATTTCGTATTGCACCAGCATCTGTTCGGTTAATGGTTGCAGTTCTGGCCAATGCTGTAGCGCTTGAGTCATATCCGGCAAGCTTAATGGGTATTTTTCTACACTGGTGAAATTCAGGACCGCATCCGGTGGTGCGTTTCTCAGCCAGGTGCCGGCAGCGCACAAGAAGTTTAAACCGGTACCAAACCCGGTTTCCATGATTGTGAAAGTGCTGGTATCAAGTGCCTGCCATCTGGCCGCCAGATCATTACCCTGCAAAAAAACATATTCAGTTTCAAGTAGGCCATTGTCACTGGAAAAATAAACGTCATTAAACATTACAGAGAATGGCATGCCGTCATGCCATTCCAATGTGGCGCTGGTTTTTATCGTATTTTGCATGCTGCATGATAAATCATGGATGTGTTACAAATGTTGATGTGTTGCAAATAAAGCTAAACATTTATTTAAGTGAAGGATTTTATTATCAAACTTTTATTTTGCGTTTCCCTGATTTGAGATGAATTTAAAGCTTATCACTCAGGGTGAACAGGGCGAGAATCAATGTCCATGACCATAGCCGATAATACCTAAAAGTATCCGTACTACACCATAGGCTATCCACGAAGCAAGGTGTTTGACGAGGTTTGTTTTACCCCATTCCTGCGCAGTTACTATGAATGCGCCATCCTGAATCGAAAATTCAATATCGGTATGCAGATCATTGGCAAATGCCTTGTCTTGTATGATGATGTTGGCCTCACGCGCCAATAGTAAGCTGAATGGGTCTATGTTGGATGAGCCGATGGTGGCCCAATAATTGTCAATGACGGCGACTTTACTATGCATAAAGCTTTTGCGATATTCATAAATTTCAATGCCATTATTTAAAAACTCATTGTAAAAGGCATGCGTGGCAAACATTAAAAAATACTCTTTACGGCCCTGTAATAACAATTTAACTTTAACGCCACGTTGCGCGGCATCAATCAATGCTTTGCGGAATTTTCTTCCTGGAATAAAGTAAGCATTTGCAATCAGGATTTCAGATTTTGCAGCCTGGATCGCGCGTAAATAAGCTTCTTCAATATCGCGCCGGTGCAGGATATTGTCGCGAATGATATAAGCTGCCTTTATATTGTTGCTGGTTTCTAACTTATGTCTGGTTGGCTTGATCGGCGGAACATATAAACTGTGTAAATGCATCCATTCCAGGCGCCGCCATAGCTTGTGTACGCTGGCCGTAATGACCGGAAGTAAATTGCCTTCAATTTGTACTGCGTAATCTATCCTTGGCGGGATCTGATGGGGTGAATTATTGTCATCAATAATGTTAATGCCGCCAACAAAGCCAATCTTGCTATCAATTACTGTAACCTTGCCGTGCAGGCGTCGTAAGCGATTTTTTTTAAAGGTCCAAGGTGAAATTTTGGGGCGGTAAAACATTACTTTTACGCCGGCGTGCCTTAGTGTTTGAACATAAGTTTTGGATAAGTATTGCGAGCCAAAACCATCAAGGAGGACATTTACTTTTACGCCACGCTGTACTGCCTGTATCAATGCATTGCCGATACGGATGCCGGTGACATCTTCTTCATATATGTAGGTTTGCAGGTAGATTTCACTTTTGGCGTTCTGAATGGCATGTTCCAAGGCAGGAAAGTATTCAATACCGCTACGTAACAATTGGATGTGATTCCCGCCGATAAAATGCATGGTGCTTTAGCCGTTTTTAGTTAAAGTGGCAGAAAGTATTGCATGGTCGGATACTTTAACGAAGTGCGCGCCGGAATGAACTTCAACATGCTTTACTTGAAAACCACGGGTATAAATCCGGTCTAGTCTCAATATGGGTAGCCATGAGGGGAAGCTTCGGGCTGGCCTGCCGACATGATGCTCAAAAACTTCGTGTAATTGTGCGTTTTCTGCAAATATCTTGCCTGAACGCATTCCCCAGTCATTAAAATCACCTGCAATAATTAACGGCGCATCAGACGGTACATGTTGTTTAATATAGTCGGTAACCATTAGCAATTGTTGGCGCCGCCAGTGTGCGAATAAGCCCAGGTGTACACAAATTGTATGCAGCGGGGCATTCCAGTTCGGAACGTTAATGATGCTGTGCAACATGCCGCGTTCTTCTGATGTGTGGGCGGAAATATCAATATTTGTTGTCTTGATAATCGGAAATTTAGAGAGCAGTGCGTTGCCATGGTGCCCTGCGGGGTAAATTGAATTTTTGCCGTAAGCATAGTCAGCCCATACTGTATCGGCTAGAAATTCCAACTGTCCTGAACTTGGCCATGCGGCAAATCTTTTACTGTGTTCAGCGTGTACATCGCGCACTTCCTGCAGGAATACGACATCAGCATGCAGTTTGCGCAATAGTTCGCGTTGATGATGCAGGGCAAAACGCGCATTAAAGTGGGTAACCCCTTTATGGATGTTAAATGTGGCAATGTGCAGAGTGTTTTTCAAAATTAACTCTCTTAATTAAATTTGCATTAACAGCGGATGCAATGATGATACTTACTCTTCCCAGGTAACTTGTATAGCATTTTCTGACGGTTGTTTGCCTTCAATCCAAAAATAATAAAATTCACGTATGACAAGTAAAAATAGTTTTTGGGTCTCACCAATTTTGAATAATGGCAATGTTAAATCCACGGCTTTGCGATAGATTCTGTTATCTGGATTCGGTGCATCTCTTAGCCGCAATAGTAATATTTTAGCCAAATTTACACGAGTCTCAATGATAACGTCATTAGCGCCCTTAACTCGCAGAGCTTTTGTATAATCAATTAAAGTGCTTGTTTCATCAGCGTTGAACTTTTCGTTAACTAAATTTTTAGTTAACGTTTCGATTGAAGTTTGCAAGGGCTTCCAATCGATGGGCTGAAAATCGAATTTACTTTTTGCATTCAATGACGCAATTACTTTAATGTCGCCCATCCAGAATGGGTAAAATTCACGTGCGGTAACGAGACTGTCGTTCCATTTGTCAGCAGGAATCGTTTTCATTAAATCATCTAACGCAATGCCATAAGACGTACGATTGAGCGCTTTAGCTGCTAGCAGATGGCTAAACTGATCTAAAAATAATGATCGCTTATATAAGACTCCACTCTTCGCGCCTTTGTTTTCCAGTAGCTTTAGATAAGCGTGAATAGCTTTTTTTTCGCGATCGGCGTTCATTTTTTATGTTTTTTGTCAGTGCGCGCTTCACCAATGTGGCTCTTTCCGCGCTGTTTGGCTAATGCTACCTGTTTTTGGCGCTCAATCAGGCTGGCACGTTTTTCTGCTGATAATTTGTTATAACAGTAGGGGCAGGAGACTCCGGCTTCATACTGGTCACTTTTTATTTCCTCTGGCGACAGCGGGTGACGGCAGGCATAACACTGGTCAAACTCGCCAACTTCAAGATTATGTTTGACTGCTACACGCTGATCAAACACAAAGCACTCGCCTTGCCACATGCTTTCAGCCTCGGGCACGGTTTCCAGGTATTTCAGAATGCCGCCTTGCAGGTGATATACCTCTTCAAAGCCCTGATCCATCATATAGGATGATGCTTTTTCACAGCGAATGCCGCCCGTGCAAAACATCGCTACTTTTTTGTGTTTTGTTTTATCAAAATGCTGCGCTACATATTCAGGAAATTCCCTGAAAGTCGAAGTCTTGGGGTCAATTGCGCCTTTAAATGTACCGATATCCACTTCGTAGTCATTACGGGTGTCAATTAAAATAACTTCTGGGTCAGATATTAATGCATTCCAATCTTCCGGTTTAACGTAGGTTCCCACCTTTTTGGTTGGGCTTACGCCAGGAACGCCTAAGGTGACAATTTCCTTCTTGAGTTTTACTTTCATGCGGTAAAACGGGTGTTCATCCGCATGGGATTCTTTATGCTCCAGGTCCGCAAATTTATTTTCGAACAGTGGATCGGTTCGCAAAAAATTTAAAACGTTATGTATGTCATCTGGCAGGCCTGCGATGGTGCCGTTAATGCCTTCTTCAGCGAGTAAAAGTGTACCCTTGATATGGTTGTTTCTGCACGCTTGCAGAATCGGTAGTTGCAAGTCCCGATAATTTGGCAGGCTGACAAACTTATAGAGCGCGGCAGTTAAGTACTTGGGCATAATGAAACTAATCAAACTAAAAGCACCATTCTAACAGAGGCACCTTTTGCAGATGCTGATTTCATTGCGAATGATTGTTAAAGGCTTTTGCTTCTAAATGATTTTTTTATTAAACACTTAAGATCAGCACTTCACCATTGCCGTTACAGGCTGTGTCACCCACAAAGCGCCGGACACGCTGCGTGCTCAATTTGCTAAATGGTGTATTGTAATTGGTGAATGATTTGAACAATAAGTTCAGAAATGGCAGTGTGTGTGAACCGCAGTCCTGAATCGTGGCGTGTAGTTTCGGCTGTTTTTGCAGCAGCAATGTGCCGCGGTGCATATTAAACGCAGTATAAGCCCCTAAATCACCCATTACCCCTATGGTGCCGGCAATCATGCGGCTGCCGCAATAGTCGCCGGTATTGCCTTCGATCAAAATCAAGCCGCGACGCATTTGGTCGCCAACGCGATCGCCCGCGTTGCCTTTTACAATTACAGTGCCGCCCAGCATGCCCTTACGTGAGCCATCTGAACCGGCGCCTAAAAAATCGCCTGTATTTCCATCAATTTTCAATAAACCGCCGCGCATGCTGCACGCAGCAAATGCTTCTGCGTTGCCTTGGCAGTGAATCTCACCGTTTTTTAAGCCAAAACCAAGATACGCGCCTGCATTACCATCAACAGTGATGCTGCCGGATGTCATATTCGCGCCGAGGTAATCAAGTTTACCGGAGGTATTTTTGAAATGAATGTGTTGTGCATCACTACCGGTGATTGCAAATATTTCATCAACGCGTACCAGGCTATTGCCATAATTAATCTGCATACCGGCGATTTCGGCAGTAGATTTATTGGCTAAATGACTTGGCGTCAGGTTGCTGCAATTAACCGAGTGTTGCAGTGTTTGCTTTAAGGTAAAGGTGAGTGCGCTCATGCGTTATTACCGCTCATAATATCGTGTAATTTGAAAAGATGTGGGCCAAGTTTGCCGCCGTAATTGCCCGCCGAGATACGTTTAACGCCGCTGTTTGCACCGAGGTCGCAAATTGCCTGTATGCCAACACGCATGGAGTTGGCAATATCCTCAAACGTCAGGCCATCAATCACTATTTCCATCACGCTCTCGATTTCAGGTGAAAGTTCGCTATTGGTTGCACCTTTTAAAGTCGGGCAGAATGCATCGTTGGTAGAGGCAAACATAGTTTTATATTTGCTGCCTACCTTAGAGCCGGAACGTACTACCCCGCCAGGGAAAGGCATGATGACATTGGGTACTTTTTTCATGGCTTCAATCGCCGTTTCAGCTGCAGCAAGGGCGGCTGGCTGTGATGTGGACAAAATCAGAAAATTACCGCCGCCGATGGCGCGCACCATGCCGGTGGTTTCTTGCGTGAGAAACTCGCCGTCCATTACCGGGATGCGCCAGTAGCGTTTGCCGTCAATGAGCTTGGAAGTTTGAAAGCCATCACCAAAATAACGCAGGTGTTTGCCCAGGTTTATTTTGTCTTCGCTCTCGATACCTGCAAAAGCTGCAGCGGTAGGGCAGGTGAGTATGCATTGCCCCATGCGGTTCTCTAATTGTTGCATCAGCACTTTACTGCCCATGGCAAACATTAAAATGCTGACGCCGGGTCTGCCATCAGGGGTTTCATCTGCCGATAATTCGCGTTCAATACCGGCCTCAACGCCGCAGCCGATCACTGATGTGGCAAAGCCGGTCATGGCGTTAGCAGCGTGGTAAGCCCATTTGAGATTTTGGGCGGTAATAATTACCCGTGTGCCTCGCATGTTGAATGCTTCAGCGAAAGTGTCGTCGATTTGTATACCGTTTAGTAACATAAATATTTAAGCTGTCATAGTTTAAGTTGCGATGATCAAGCTGTAGCATCGCCGGATTTGATTTTTTCAATCCATTCTTCAATTTGAATGGTGCCTAGTTGTTCTGCTTTTTGTAGATCGGTTGCAGGGATTACGTCCTGAACCAAATCAAGCCGTTTCCATTCTGCAAGCGGTGTCTCGCAGTCGGCGCGTGGCACATAGCGTGAGTCTCTTACTTTTTCCATTTTAGGAATGTAGCGTGGGCAATTGACCCAGTATTCGGAAAGCTTTACGGTGACAACAAAATCCGCCTCTTTGTAATGCGCCATGAGTGAAGGATCTTTTGAAATGCTGGCTGTGCCTTGTACGCGCCTGCGGTCCGGGGTTGTAAAGGAAATAAACAGCATTCCTATATTCGGGTTTTGCGTAATATTGCCCATTGAGAAGAACATGCCGTTACCATCGTAACTTGGGAATATCAATGTGGTGTTATCAAGCACCTTGACAAAACCGGCATCGCCGCCTTTGAATGAAACGGTAGGGCGGCCTTGATGGTCGATTGTTGATAGGAAAAACATCTCGGCATTTTCAATAAATGCTTTTACGTCGTCGTCAAACTCGGTACGACACACAAGCTCTTCAATTCGGTCAGCCATCTTGCGTGTCTCGAATTCATCTTGAAGCTTGCGATGCTGCTCGCCGTATAATCTGCTCATAAAGGTTTCCTTTGATGTATTTTGAACAAAAACCTAATTTTTATTTACAACAATACTGCCACGCCCATCAT
>JBAQME010000113.1:0-4113 GCA_049302535.1 Methylotenera sp. | reverse complement strand
AGTACGTGGTTGTACAGCGAGGTTGCGAGTACCGCGCAACGCCGCAATGTAGTCATAAAATGAAATTTTAGAGTGTCCATATGGAAAATATACGTTACGATCTTATAACTGCCTTACCTGAAATGATTCTTTTGGGTATGGCAATGCTTGTTTTACTGGCAGATTTGTTTTTGAAGCAATCCAACCGCATTGCGATTTATAGCCTGTCGCAATTGGCGCTGCTCATGGCGGCTTACTTTACATTCACTACACATGCATCCGGTGTCGGTTATGCATTTACAGGCGCATTTGTGGATGATGCGATGTCAGACGTGTTGAAACTGATGATTTACCTTGGTACATCGTTGATTTTCATCTACACCAGACAATATATCCAAGTGCGCAACATGTTCCGCGGGGAATTTTACGCATTAGTGCTGTTCTCGGTTGTCGGCATGATGATCATGGTGTCCGGGCAGAATATGCTTACGCTCTATGTCGGTCTGGAACTGCTGTCATTGAGCCTTTACGCCTTGGTTGCGCTGGATCGGGACAATGCCCGCGCTACCGAAGCTGCGATGAAATATTTTGTGTTGGGCGCGCTTGCTTCCGGCATGCTGCTATACGGCATGAGCATGATTTACGGCATGACCGGCAGTCTGAATATTGCGGACATCAACCATGCCTTGATGAATGGTGAAAAAACACATTCAGTACTGATTTTAGGCCTGGTGTTTATTGTTGCCGGTTTGGCATTCAAGTTAGGTGCCGTGCCGTTCCAAATGTGGGTGCCTGACGTGTATGAAGGTTCACCGACAGCCATTACCATACTGATCAGCTCAGTGCCTAAATTGTCAGCGTTTGCATTTGTTATCCGCTTGCTGGTGCAAGCTTTACCAACCATGGCAGTCGATTGGCAGCAGATGCTGGTGATTATGGCTGTGCTGTCTATCATTATCGGTAACATCACGGCAATTGCACAAACCAACCTGAAACGTATGCTGGCTTACTCTACCATTTCGCACATCGGTTTTGTGCTGTTCGGTTTGATGAGCGCCACCATCAATGGTTTTGTTTCGGCACTGTTTTATATCGCAAGTTACGTATTGATGACGCTGGCAGGCTTTGGCATCATTTTGCTGTTGTCACGCAAAGGGTTCGAGGCAGAAAAACTGGATGACCTTAAAGGTCTCAATCAGCGCAGTCCATGGATTGCATTCCTAATGCTGATCGTGATGTTCAGTATGGCTGGGGTGCCGCCAACTTTAGGTTTCTATGCGAAATTTGCAGTGCTGCAGGCTGCCTTGCAAGCGGGTTTCTTATGGCTGGTAGTATTTGCCGTATTGATGGCGGTAATCGGCGCGTTTTACTATTTGCGCGTGATCAAGCTCATGTATTTCGATGAGCCGCAAGATCATCACCCGATTCAGGCTCCTATGGATATGCGCGTTGTGTTAAGCATCAATGCGTTCGCTTTATTGGGCATAGGACTCATGCCGCAGGGCTTAATGAGTCTGTGCGGGTATGCCGTCATTAGAAGTTTAAGCTAATGACAAACTGGGCGCTATTAGGGCTTATATTCCTTGCCGCAAATTTACCTTGGTTTTCAGACAGGCTTTTTTACCTTGTTTCATTAAATCGCGGTAATCAGGCCGGCTTTACTAAACACCTGGGATGGTGTCTGTTGGAGCTGGTGGTACTGTACTTCTTGACAGGTGCTTTTGTCTGGTACGCAGAGCGTGCTACTTTCGGCCAAGCTGCCCCGCAAGGTTGGGAATTTTACGCAGTTACCGGATGTTTATTCCTCGTATTTGCTTTTCCAGGCTTTGTTTACAAAGTGCTCTGGAAGCGAACCATCTAAGTTTAAATTTTTTCTCAATCACTTCTTGATTTTGCTTCTATCGAATAGAAGTGTCCCTTGCTGCACACGTCTGAGTGAAGTTTATTTCAAGTAGTGCTACACTTTCAGCCATAGTTTCCTCTAGGTTTTTCTAATGGATTTAACCGAACACTGTATTAGTTCCGAGATTATGGCTCAAGGCGGTTTGCTCACGGTCAAGCGCGATGCAGTGCGCCTGCCTAACGGCAATACCAGTCATCGAGAGTACGTAATGCACCCCGGCGCAGTAGTGGTTGTGCCAATTCTGGCCAATGGCAATGTTGTACTGGAGCGTCAATTCAGGTATCCATTACATCAGCTTTTTACCGAACTGCCCGCCGGAAAAATTGATAACAATGAAGATGTGCTCATTACCGGTCAGCGCGAACTGCTGGAAGAAACCGGTTACACCGCAAACGATTGGGTCAAGCTTGGCGCCCAGCATCCCTGCATTGGCTACTCCAATGAAATTATTCACATTTATCTGGCTAGAGGCTTGGTTGCCGGTGAGCATCAGCGTGAAGAAGATGAAACATTGGAAGTATTTGAAATGAAATTCGAAGATTGCCTATCGCTGATACAGTGTGGTGAAATCACTGATGGTAAAACCATCGTGGCGTTATTTCTGGCTGAAAAATATTTGCAGCAACATGGCTGAAACAAAAGTTCTAATTGTCGGTTGTGGTGACCTGGGCACTGAAGTTGCCAGACAGTTGACGCAGTTAGGTATAAAAACCATTGGTGTCAGACGCAGTGCGCAATCAATCCCGGACAAAGAGACTGTTCAAGACCTGGAAATCATTCCAGCTGATGTTACCCAGCCGGTTACCTTAGAAGTGCTTGGCGCTATTCATCCTGAAATAATTGTTTACTGCGTAGCGGCAGGCGGCCAATCTGATGCAGAGTATAAGGCTGCTTATGTGGACGGTCTGCGTAATGTGTTAGCGACGCAAAAGAATAATACCCGATTAAAACATGTATTTTTTGTTTCCAGTACGCGGGTATACGGGCAAGAGACGGATTCACTTTTAGATGAGTCAGTGCCGCCGATTCCGGCTGATTTTGGCGGTGAGCGTTTACTTGAGGCAGAAAGACTGCTGCAGACATTATCCTGCAACGGTACGGCGCTCCGATTGTCTGGCATTTATGGGCCGGGCAGGCTGCGTATGCTCAACCTGGCTAAGACTCCAGGCCATTGGCCTCAGCAAAATAGCTGGAGCAACCGTATCCACCGGGATGATGCGGCAGCGTTCATCACATTCCTGATTCAGCAGGCGCTGGCGGGGGTGGCACCGCAAGCCTGCTATATTGTGACCGACTCCAGGCCTGTAGCGCAGTATGAAGTTCTGGATTGGCTGGCATCGCAATTGCATGTAAATCAGCCCAAGCTGATAGCCGTGAGCGGAGGCAGGCGCCTGAGTAATCGTTTCTTGTTGGCAACGGGGTTCAAATTGCAGTATCCTGACTATCAAGCTGGTTATCAAAGCTTGCTTTCACAGCTCACCGTTCAATAATATACCTATGATTTCCATTTCTCGAACCATGCTGTACGTAATGGCGCTAATTCTGGCGCTCAGTTCTGGCGCTGCAATAGCGCAGGAAGAGTTTTCAGTTTGGCTTGAAGGTTTGAGGCAGGAGGCGAGGGAGGCCGGCATCTCCGATAAAACGAGCTCTGCTGCTATTAGTCATATCAAGTTCCTTCCTGATGTTATTGCTTTAGATCATGCCCAGCCTGAATTTATCAGCCCTTTCCTGGATTATTATCTAAAACGGGTGGATGCGTTAAAAATACAAAAAGGCCTGGCGCTGCTGCTTGAACACGAGGAAATGCTGAACCAGATACAAGCCCAGTACGGCGTGCCTAAATTTATTCTGGTTGCATTTTGGGGAATGGAGACGCAATACGGTCGCAATCAGGGAGACATGGATGTTTTGTCTTCGCTTGCTACTTTGGCATATGACGGGCGCCGCACGGAATTTTTTCGCAGCCAGTTACTTGATGCGATGCGCATGATTGAAGCGGGCCATATTAGCGTAGACCACTTTCGAGGCTCATGGGCAGGCGCATTTGGCAATATGCAGTTTATGCCCACGACCTTTATGCTTTATGCAGTAGATGGTGACGAGGATGGGAAGATAGACCTTGTAAACTCATTGCCGGATGCCTTTGCTTCCGCAGCTAACTATTTGCTGCAAGTAGGCTGGCATATTGGCGAGCCAACGATGATAGAAGTGCAATTGCCGGAGGGCTTTGA
>JBAQME010000112.1:0-9135 GCA_049302535.1 Methylotenera sp. | reverse complement strand
GTATGCGCCTATGCAATATAACCCTGCGCCGCAATTCGCAGCAACTGCAGCCGCACCCGCTGCAATAGAAGCAGCACCTGCAGTTGAAGAAGGTCATGCCGTTAAATCACCAATGGTCGGTACCTTCTACCGTTCACCTTCACCAGACGCTAAAGCCTTTGTTGAAGTGGGTGATACCGTTGCAGTAGGCGATACGCTTTGTATTATTGAAGCCATGAAATTATTAAACGAAATCGAGGCGGACAAAGCCGGTGTTATCAAAAAAATCTTAGTCGATAATGGTCAGGCCATTGAATACGGCGAACCACTTTTCATTATTGCCTAAATTTTTTAAAAGAATGGAATTTCACTTTCATGGCTATGTTTGACAAAATCTTAATCGCAAACCGCGGTGAAATCGCACTACGCGTTCAGCGCGCGTGCCGCGAACTTGGCATCAGAACGGTTGCTGTACACTCAGAAGCAGACCGTGAAGCTAAATATGTAAAATTGGCGGACGAATCTGTGTGTATCGGCCCTGCGCCCTCCAGCCAAAGCTACCTTAATGTACCTGCCGTAATCAGTGCTGCAGAAGTTACCGATGCACAGGCGATTCACCCAGGTTACGGTTTTTTATCTGAAAATGCTGACTTTGCTGAACGTGTAGAACAAAGTGGCTTTGTATTCATTGGCCCACGTGCCGAGACCATTCGCCTAATGGGTGATAAAGTCTCTGCCAAGGATGCAATGCGTAAAGCCGGTGTACCTTGCGTTCCGGGTTCAGAAGGCGCACTGCCAGACGATCCTGCCGAAATTCTTAAAATCGCCAAGCATATCGGTTACCCAGTCATTATTAAGGCGGCTGGTGGCGGTGGTGGGCGCGGCATGCGTGTGGTACATACTGAAGCCGCATTACTCACTTCTGTCAACATGACCAAAGCTGAAGCGCAGGCTGCCTTTGGCAATCCCATGGTATACATGGAAAAATACCTGGAAAAACCACGTCACATCGAGATCCAGGTTTTGGCTGACCAGCATGGTAACGCAGTGTTTTTAGGTGAACGCGATTGCTCAATGCAGCGTCGCCACCAAAAAATCATTGAAGAAGCACCTGCACCTTTATTAAACGCTAGATTGCGTGACAAAATTGGCGAACGTTGTGCCGAGGCCTGCCGCAAAATTAGATATCGCGGTGTGGGTACTTTTGAATTCCTCTACGAAAACAACGAATTTTATTTCATTGAAATGAATACCCGGCTGCAAGTTGAACATACCGTCACCGAAATGATTACGGGAATTGACTTGGTACAACAGCAAATTTTTGTTGCGGCTGGTGAAAAACTTAAATTCCGTCAAAAAGATGTACAACTGCGCGGGCATGCCATTGAATGTCGCCTAAACGCTGAAGATCCATATAGTTTTGTACCATCACCGGGCAAAATCAAGACATTCCACATGCCGGGTGGCCCGGGTGTACGCATTGATACCCACGCTTACGCAGGTTATACAGTACCGCCGCATTATGACTCTATGATCGGCAAACTCATTACCTACGGTGACACGCGTGAGCAAGCGATTGCACGCATGCGTATTGCGTTATCTGAAATGATGATTGATGGTATCAGTACCAATATCGCCTTGCATGCTGAACTGATGGCTGATGCGGCTTTCCATTTAGGTGGTACCAGCATTCACTACCTTGAGCAAAAACTAGGTATTTACAACAAATAAACAAGGTATGTATGGCTTGGGTATCGTTAAAAATTGAAGCACAGGATAATACCGCTGATTTAATCAGCGATACCCTCATGGAGCTGGGCGCGCTGTCAGCAATCATTGAAGACGCCAACGCGGAAACAATTGATGAACAGCCAATTTTTGGCGAGCCTGGCGATCCGCCACCTGGCATCTGGCAGCAAAACCTGGTGAGCGCACTGTTTGATGAAGGCATTGATGTCAGTGCGGTAATGACCGATTTGCAGCAAAAAACAAAACTGGCTGATTTGCGCTACACTACCGAGGTGATTGAAGAACAAGACTGGGTACGTGCAACCCAATCCCAGTTTGAGCCAATCAAAATAACAGACTCCCTATGGATTGTGCCTACCTGGCACAGTTCGCCTAACCCGGATGCCTTGAATATTATTTTAGACCCAGGGCTTGCTTTTGGCACCGGCAGCCATCCAACTACACACTTATGTCTGGAATGGCTGACAAAAACCGTTAAACCAGGTCAAACCGTGCTGGATTACGGTTGCGGTTCCGGTATTTTGGCCATCGCCGCAAAAAAACTGGGGGCAGGCCATGTGGTTGGTACTGATATCGACGCACAAGCTATCCAGTCCAGTTTATACAATGCCGAACAAAACAATGTAGACGCTGATTTTTATCCTGCCAGCCAATACCAATCAAAAGAGTTTGATATTGTAGTAGCAAACATTTTATCAAGTGCATTAAGCGTATTAGCACCCACACTCGCAAAATCATGCAAGGCTGGTGGCAAAATTGCACTTTCCGGCATTTTACGAGAACAAGAGTCCGCTGTTTCTGCCATTTATGCCGAATGGTTTGATATGGAAACGCCGCAGTATATGGATTCCTGGGTGTTACTTACCGGCACTAAAAAATGCGCACCATAACTCATTGCCCAGCCTGCCAAACTCAATTTTTTGTTACTGAAGAACAACTGAATAAGCACGACGGTAAAGTGCGCTGTGGACAATGCTTACATGTATTTGATGCCAGGGCACAATTTGTTGCTATCACAACCAATACTGTAGAAACAGAAACCTCTGATACCCATACCACGGTTGAAAGCAATGCAGCAGCACCCAATACTTCCGCCCCGGAATGGCCTTTAATTCATGATGAATTATTAGGCGACGATGATCTACCAGATCAAAAACAGCCGCCTGACACAGAAACATATGAATCTGCAGCCGATAATATCGTAGCTTTGACTGATAAAACTACTAGTACACCAATTGTTAATCCAGATGAAAGCTCTAACGATACATACAACAGCAAAACCATCGAAAACTTAGGTGAAATTAGCGACAGCATTGACAATAGAACAGAATTTAGCGCGCAACAACCCAGTTATTTCGATGACTTTGTCAGTAAAACCAAATTCAAGACTAAAAATACCGCGAAAAAATCACGCCATTGGGTATGGATTTTAGGCGTGTTGCTTTTACTACTCATAGCCGGCGCACAAAGTATTTATTTTTTACGCGATAAAATAGCTACAAATTATCCAAACTTCAAACCGTACTTAGTAAAAGCTTGTTTTCAACTGTCTTGCAGCATTAACCTTCCAAAGCAAATTGAATTTATTGTGATTGATGACTCAGACATGCAGGAGGATGTAGATCACCCTGGTTTAATGCATTTATCAAGCAATTTAATCAACACCGGAACACTTAATCTAGCATACCCTAACCTTGAACTCACGCTCACTGACGTTGAAGACAAACCAATATTACGTCGTATTTTTAAACCCAGCGAATACTTGCCTGCCGGTACGGATATTGCCGGCGGCTTTAAAGCCAGAGAAGAAGTCAGAATCAAACTGGCTATTACCACACAAAACATAGCTGTTGCAGGCTATCGCGTATTTGTCACCTATTAAAAAATGCGAGCTGACAGTAAGCAATTATTCTGTAAAGTGCTAAAACATCCATAGAAGTTCCTTCTAATGAAAATCATGAGTGCTATTTAAGCAGTTTACATAGTTCGAATTTTCAATAGCCCTGTAATATTTAATCCATAGAATGTAATTTAATTAATAACTCAAGGAGATTTATTATGTGGACAAAACCAGCAGCTACTGAAATGCGTTTCGGTTTCGAAGTTACAATGTACGTTTGCAATCGCTAAAATTTGCAATCACTAGGATTTAGTTAAACCTACTAAGCATTAGTAAAAGTAATTTTAAAACGGATACCTAGGTATCCGTTTTTTTTCGCTTAACTTTTATCAATCATTTGCAAGCAATCTGACTCAATCATTTTAATGGCATCAGCCACGCAGCCCACTGCCAGCTCTCTTGCATAACTTTTACGCCATGCCAGCGCCACCCTGCGTACCGGCACCGGATTGGCAAAGGGTATTACCTTCACTAGCGGGTTAATATAGCGCTCTGTCGCCGCACTGCACGGCAATACCGTAATACCCAAATTGGATGCCACCATATTACGAATGGTCTCCAGCGAGTTACCTTGCAGCACTTGGCCTTTGCGCGACAAGTCCGGGCAGGCTTGCAGCACTTGATGGCTGTAACAGTGACCGCTATTGAGTAATAGCACATTTTCTTCCGCTAATTCATTTGCGTTTATAGACTTGCGATTTGCCCAGCGGTGATCTACTGGCACCATCACCACATATTTTTCATCATACAAAGGCATGGTGTTAATGCCAGGTATATCAAACGGTAAAGCCACGACTGCAGCATCAATCACACCATTTTTGAGCTGCGTCTCTAACTGCGCAGTCAAATTTTCCTCAATATCTAACGGCATATCCGGCGCGCTCTGTCGCAATATTGGAATAATTTCCGGTAGTAAATATGGTCCTATTGAATAGATTAACCCCAGTCGAAAAACTCCGCTTAACTGATTGTTTCCTTGCTTTGCAATTTCACGGATGTAATTTACTTCTTCAATAGCTTTGATTGCTTGCTCAATAATTTTCTCGCCTATAGGCGTTGGGCTTATATCCGTTCGGCTACGCTCAAAAATCAGTACGCCTAAGTCTTCCTCTAATTTTTTAATGGCCAGACTCAGTGCCGGCTGACTAATATAGCACTTTTCCGAAGCGCGTCTAAAGTTACGCTCTTTTGCCACTGCTACTACAAAACGTAATTCGCTCAAGGTCATGATCTGATATATCAAAAATTATCTATGATAAGTTTAGCATATCAATAAAAATTGAACGTTCAATTATACAAATCAATAATATCTAAGACTGCGAATGACCAAAACGGATAACTTAAAATTAAGCTATCCGTTTTGCCCTGGATTTTCTATTGTGCACGAAGAGCTGCAATACGTTCATCCAGACCTGGGTGGCTTGAAAACAATTTCATAAAGCCACCGCCACCTGAGATACCAAACGCTGCCATTTGTTTCGGTAATACTGATGGTTCATGTTGCGCTTGTAAACGCTCCAGCGCCGCGATCATCTTACTTCTGCTTGATAGCTTGGCGGCACCCGCATCAGCACGGAATTCGCGTTGGCGCGAGAACCACATCACAATCATTGAAGCCAATACCCCCAGCACCAGCTCGGCAATAATCATGGTCACAAAAAATGCCGGGCCGGTGCCACGCTCGGTTTTAAATACAACTTTATCAACCACATAGCCAATCACGCGTGAAAAAAACATCACAAACGTATTTACCACGCCTTGGATCAACGTTAACGTCACCATATCGCCGTTGGCGATATGTGACATTTCATGCGCTAACACAGCCTCGGCTTCATCTTTGCTCATTGCATTCAATAAACCGCTTGATACGGCAACCAATGAGCTGTTTTTGGTCATGCCGGTTGCAAATGCATTCACCTCCGGTGAATCAAACACTGCAACTTCAGGCATTTTGATACCTACCGCATCAGCTTGCTGACGCACAGTTTTCATTAACCAGATTTCTGTTTGTGTACGCGGCTCTTCAATCACTATGGCACCAGACATCCGTTTAGCCGTCCATTTAGATATTGCCAATGAAATGAATGCACCGCCAAAACCCATAATGGCGGCAAACGCCAACAAATTACCTAAATCCAGACCATTGGCGTTTAAATACGGCTCTACGCCCAGTACGCGCATGGTGAAAGAAAGTACCAGCATAATGGCTAAGTTGGTAGCCAAAAAATAAAGAATACGTTTCATCTTTTTTCCTTTAGTTATAACTCTTCAAATGTTCTGCAGCATAAATGCTATACGGAAAACATTTAAAGACGGTAGCGCTTAATGTAGTACGTTTCAATACTCAATAAAAGCAGAATGTTTCTGATTGATTATTCGATTTATACGAGCTATTGTACTTGTCATGATCAATTACAAACAATTTCATTATTTCTGGGCTGTCGCCAAAGCCGGCAGCATTGTGCGCGCCAGCAAACAATTGCACCTCACTCCGCAAACCTTGAGCGGTCAAATCGGCATACTTGAAGAATCATTAGGGGTGTCATTATTCAGGCGTGTAGGACGTGGCATAGAGCTTACAGAAACTGGACAGTTAGCACTCACTTACGCTGATGATATTTTCCAAACAGGCAATGCCCTTGAAGAAACGCTCCGTGCTGGCTCTAAAGAACGTTTCCGCTTATTCAGGGTTGGCATCTCTGACGCTGTACCTAAATCTATCGCTTATCGCCTGCTCGCCCCTGCAATGGCACTAGAAGAGTCTATTAAAATCATCTGTCGCGAAGGTAAATTAGAACCCTTGTTGGGCGAACTTGCCATCCATAAACTTGACCTTGTGTTAGCTGACCGGCCGATGCCGAGTGAAATGGATATTAAAGGACGCAGCAATCAGCTAAGCGAATGCGGTATCAGCTTTTTCGCAACAGAAAAGCTTTGCGAAAAATTTGGTAATCAATTCCCCAGAAATATGGATAACGCTCCTATATTATTACCTGGTGAAGATAGCGCCATCCGCAAGCGCCTGATGCATTGGCTAAATGCTCAACGTATTCGTCCGCATATTATCGGTGAATTTGACGATAGCGCCCTGATGCGAGCCTTTGGACAAGCAGGTATTGGTGTTTTTTCAGCGCCAACCATCATCGAAGATGAAGTACTGCAACAGCATAATGTCATTAAGCTAGGTCAAACCGATGAGGTGGTTGAGCGCTTTTATGCCATATCTGTTGAAAAACGTGCAAACCACCCCGCTGTAATGGCCATTAATGCAGCAACCTTCAAGCAAGTGTAGATTAACAGCACACTCAACCGCCCTGCCGGCGACAGGCACCCGGGGATATCCCCATACAGTTTTTAAATGCCTTGCCAAACGAAGCTTCTGACTGATAGCCAACTTTTTCGGCAATCGCCAACATAGACATATTGCCTGATGCCAGCATCTCCTTGGCTTTTTGCATACGCCACATGGTGAGATAATGCATCGGCGTCTGCTTTGCCTTTGCCTGAAACCGCTGTGCGAAGGCAGTACGTGACATGCCAGCTTGTTGTGCCAGCGTGTCCAGGGACCAAAAATGTTCCGGGTGCTGGTGCATAGCATTTAAAGCCAATCCTAACTTCATGTCCGCAATCGCGCCAAGAATTCCTGACGGTGTTTCAGTTTGCGCAATATAGGCGCGAATTATCTGTGTAAACAGCACCTCAACTAAACGATTTACTACAGCAGCAGTGCCAGGGCGAGCATTCCGTATTTCATGGCTAATAAAGTTAATGGTTGTCTGTAGCCAGGAGAACTCCGTTGCATCTGCCCCCTTGAGATGAATAAATGGGGGTAACGCCTCCAATAGCGGCGATTGCACCGTACGGTCAAATTCAAAATAGCCACAAAGAATATTTACCGGGTTTTCACCACTTCCGTAAATTACGGGGCCGTAGTTCTCAATGGTTTGATTGCCTATCATCTCGGCAGGGGAAATTGCCTTAGTTGCAAGTGCATCCAGCAACAAGTGTGCATGCCCATGCGGGAATAGCACAAGATCCCCTGCATTTAAACAGACAGGTGCAGCTTCACCTGTGACATTAACCCAGCAAGTGCCTCTTGTAATGACGTGAAATTCAGCTACCGGTGTCTGGCCAATATCCATGCCCCACGGTGCTGATAACTCGCATCGAAAATAAATCCCGCCATTAAGATGCAGGGATTGCAATATGTCCGTTAGTGCATCCATAAACACTACTCCGTACGAATAGACATAAATAATGCACTATTTATCATTTTTATTCCATTAATAAATGCTTATTATCCACTCCATACCAAATTGCTGAAGATTTATATGCAGCCGATTATTGGTTGAATTACTCCACCCATACAAGGAAAAAGAACATGTCACCTGACTACAAACTAACACTTACACCGCGGAATATCGATGATGCCGCACCACGTGCACGCGCGGCATTAGAAAGCGCGCAGCAACAACTCGGCTTTATCCCGAACATGTACACAGTGATGGCCAATTCGCCTATTTTGCTAGAAAGCTATCTGCATACTTACAAGCTTTTTCGTCAGGAATCCGGCTTCTCCTCAATAGAGCAGGAAGTTATTTTTCTGACCATTAGCCGTGAAAATAACTGCCATTATTGCGTCTCTGCACATAGCTTCGTTGCCGATGCAATGTCCAAAGTGCCTGTTGAAGTGACCAATGCAATTCGTGACCGGCATGAAATACCGGATGCCAAATTACAAGCACTAAGCAAATTCACGGAAAAGTTATTAGACAAACGTGGGCACCCCAGCGAAGAAGATGTGGCCAGTTTTTTAGCCGTTGGCTATAACGAAATTCACATTCTAAATGTCTTGCAAGCAATCGGTGTGAAAATTTTAAGCAATTACGCTAATCATCTGTTCGATACCAAACTTGATGATATTTTCAAACCGCGAGAATGGCGTGCCAGTTAAGCAAATACCTGCCCACTCCCTGCAATTGATTTTTAATAGGGAGTGAATTTTAAGGAATTTATTATCCAGGAGAAATCATGAATAATCCAACCGAATTCAGAATTGAAAAACACTCGCGCGCACCACTACGCCTGGAACTGAAATCCAGCTTTAGTGTTACACCTGAATTGCTTTTCAAAACCATTTCTGACCACCATGCCGTGACTAACTGGGTACCGCTCATGAAAACAGTATCCATGGAGCATCACAAAAACAGCCATGATGGAGAATGCGGAGTCGGTTCTGTGCGGCATTGTTCCCTGCGTGGCTTAGGCGGACTCGACGAAACCATCGTTTGGTGGAATCCACCCTATGGCTATGCTTTCAGGGTCGTAGCAAAATCTAAAATGATGATGCCTACCGAAGACCATATCTCCGTAATGATGATTGAAGCCGGCACCGATGGCGGAAGCACCCTAACCTGGCGACATTACTTCAATTGGCGCGGCCTGCTCATGCGACATATGGCTGCGTTCATGCTTCCTATGATGATAAGAGCCGCATTAAACAACCT
>JBAQME010000111.1:0-8334 GCA_049302535.1 Methylotenera sp. | reverse complement strand
TTGTTAACGTGCAGCCGGAGCCATGATAACTGCCTGGCAAGCGCTCCCATTGATAAGCCTTAATAAGTTTATCGTCGCCGTATAAAGTATTGGTCACTTCCTGGGTGCGCTCATGCGTACCGGTGATTAGCACATACTCGCTACCCATGGCCAGCAAACGCGCAGCACTTTCATCCAGTGAAGTCAGCGCCACCTCATCCACTTCATCAGCAAAGGCAAATCTACGCGCTTCCAGGCTGTTGGGCGTAATCAGTGTCGCTTGCGGGAATAGCAATTCAATCATTGCGTCCATCATTTCATCATTAGACAAGTCATCACCGCGACCGGACGTTAAGATCGGGTCAATCAATAATGGGATATCAGGATAATCAGCCATAATTTCTGCAATGACGGCGATATTTTCAACCGAGCCTAACAGCCCTAATTTAAATGCCGACACCTGCACATCTTCCAGAATTGCGCGCGCCTGGTCATTGACCCAGTCCGGGTCCATCGCCAGCACGCCATCAACACCCACGGTATCTTGTGCAGTGATAGCAGTCACCACAGAAAGCGGATGGCAGCCAATACTGGCAAAGGTGAGGATGTCTGCCTGCAGACCCGCGCCACCGCTTGGATCCGTACCCGCAAAAGTCATTACTGAAGGTGGTGCCTGATTAGCCATATTGTTTTATCACTGATATTTAGCTTGCGTAAATGGAGCGGGTGACGGGAATCGAACCCGCGTATCGAGCTTGGGAAGCTAGCGTTCTACCATTGAACTACACCCGCGCTATAAATTACTCGAAAGATAACTAACTATAGCATCAATCTCAGCCGCTATTTTATCACCAATCCTGCAAGCACTATACTTACAATAAACTTCCAGCAATATAACAACTGGCAATTGAACGTCTCAATCCTACAGTAGCCTTTAAGTAAACTGTTGACTTAAAAACTAAATTTTAGTAATAATGACATTAGATCCTCAATTTGCCGCTTCTGGTGATGATCGCGCACGTTAATAGCTTGCGCTAAGCACAATTAAATATATATGAGCCTTATCTAACTAGCATTACCGGTAGTCGTTAACTGAAATTGACCAGAACACATCTAGTCAAACAACACGTTTTCAAGGGGACATAAAAGTGAACATGAAGTTTTTTAAATTGAGTGGCGTTGCATTAGCAGTAAGCGCCTGTTTATCAACCAACGCCTGGTCGGCGGACGCAACCGCCGATACACAGGATGTAGCACAACTCCGCAAACAACTGGGCGAGTTGACCAATCGCTATGAAGCACAAGGTGCGGCTTTGCAGGCTTTAGCACAAAGACTGCAGCAGCTTGAAAACGCGGGGCAGGCTAGGCCAATACGCGCCGTGAACAAAACAGTTGTTGCCGCCGATGCTAACGCCACCCCAACTTCCGGCGATGAAAACAAGCCGGCACAAAGTGCTAATGAACCGGTTATCAAGGAAGCGCCTGCATCACGGAGCGCAGAAGCGGTTTATCGTGAGCAAAACGCGCTGTTTAATAAAACTTTTACCTTGGAAACCGGCATCAGTTACAGTCATTCTGACCGCCGCCAATTGACGCTGGACGGTTTTTTGGCACTGGACGCCATCTTTCTTGGCAATATCAATCTGGACCACATTAAATCTGACATCGTACAGCTCGACGTAACCGGCCGCTATGGTGTAACTGATCGCTTACAGTTTGATTTCAACCTGCCGTATCTTTACCGTGCTTCGACCTACGAATCCGGAGGAGTAGGTGGCAGTGCACCGACGCTAGGCTCGCATGACGTAAGCAATACAGATCTCGGTGACGTAAGTGCGGGTGCCTACTACCGCATATTCCCCGAGACACCGACTCGGCCTGACGTTGTCTGGAACGTACGCGTAAAAGCACCAACAGGCAAGGATCCCTATGGCATCAAGTTCAGAACAGTTCCGGGTAACAATAATTTGTCTGCCCCCGATGAACTGCCAACCGGAAACGGCGTGTGGACACTTTCTACGGGCGTGACCTTTGTGAAGACAATTGACCCGGCCATTCTATTTGCGAATATTGGCTATGCGCACAACTTTACCCGCAGCTTCAGCGACATTAGCGGTGACCCTCTCTCCAAAATTGCCGGAGAAGTTGACTTGGGAGATTCTTACCAGCTTGGTGGCGGTTTAGCGTTCGCTCTGAACGAGCGCATGAGCATGAGCATGTCTTACGCACATCGCTTTACAGAAAAATCGCGCACGAAAGAAAAAGGCCGGAATTGGAATAGCATCATCGGAAGCGACTCAAGCTCTGGTTCGCTTAATTTCGGTGTGACTTATGCCATGTCCGATAACCTGTCAATGGTGGCCAATGTAGGCGTGGGGGTTACGCCTGATGCACCTGATGTAACCGTGGGCGTGAAATTTCCATATAATTTCTAGAATCAAAAGCTTAACCACATAATAACAATCTCGTAATAACAATTAATAAGTGCCGATTTGATATCGGCACTTATTCGCCGTTTCTAGCAGCTGTCGTTCTGCCGCATTTTAAAAAATCGAATAATAAATACAAAAAGCACCTAAATGGGTAGATGTTGAATTCAAATCACTGGCATATTATTTGCTACGCTAGCAATAGTGTTTCTCTTTTGAACCTCATTAAGCATTATTTAAATGCAAGCATTTGCGAGTTAAATATTGTGTTTTCATGATGCAAAGCTGGGAGCAATCTAGCCATGCATAACAGTGAAGCTCGAAATCTGCTCTATTTCAACACCTCAGAGAAGCCCCCTTTCTTGCTGAGCGAAATGAATGATGCTGGATGGAATGTAAAGCTGGCGAACAATATTCCTGATGCACAGAATATTATTCTGAAATATAAACCTTACGTTGCCATCGCCCAGTTTGATGATTCAAATGGCTGTCTACCGGCCCCTGTTGAAAACTTTTTCCATAGTGTAGACCATGTGGAATGGGTTGCTCTGATTCCCAAAACCTGCATGAAAAAAAACAATTTCAAACAAGTCATCAGCGCATTTTTCTTCGACTTTCATACATCGCCTCCGGAAGCAGATAAACTACTGGTGACGCTTGTTCACGCCTGCGGCATGGCCGCCATGAAACGACATAACCTGGACATGGATGACGAATCAACCTCCGGTCAAGACGAAATGGTCGGCGCCAGTCCACAAATGCTGGAATTGTTTAAAAACATACGCAAGGTTGCCGGGGTAGACGCACCGGTACTTATTACCGGGGAAAGCGGCACCGGCAAAGAATTGGCTGCGCTTGCCCTGCATGAGCGATCCAGCCGGCATCAAATGCCATTTGTGGCTGTAAACTGCGGCTCATTACCAAACGGCCTTATTCAATCCGAGCTTTTTGGCCATGAAAAAGGGTCTTTCACCGGCGCTAGCCAACGAAAAATCGGACGCATCGAAGCCGCATCTGGAGGCACTATTTTTTTAGATGAAATTGGTGACCTTCCTCTTGAACTCCAGGTAAATCTTTTGCGTTTTTTGCAAGAAAAAACCATAGAGCGTGTGGGCGGTACTGCAAAAATTCACGTTGATGTGCGCGTGCTTGCTGCAACCCACGTTGATTTAGAAACTGCAGTGAAAGAGGGACGGTTCCGTGAAGATCTTTATTATCGATTGAATGTACTAAAGATTAAAACCCCCGCTCTGCGCGACAGGCAAGGCGATATTGAAGTGCTTGCAAAGTATTTCTTCGATAAGTTTTCTAATGAGAAAAGACGGAATGTCAAAGGGTTTTCACTCTCGGCACTACAGCTGATGAATCGCTATCCATGGCCAGGTAATGTGCGAGAACTTATCAGTCGCGTGCGCCGCGCCATGGTGATGTGCGAGGGACGCCTGATTTCCCCGGAAGATCTGGATCTGGATCGGCGCGAAAGCAAGCGCCTCGTGACCACGATAACCCTGGAAGCGGCAAGAGGCAAAGCGGAAATGGAAGCTATCCGCAATGCCCTGCAAAAAAACAATGGCAATCTGACATCCGCCTCTCGTGAACTCGGCGTCTCGCGGGTAACCTTATACCGGTTAATGGAAAAATACGAGTTGGTTTCTAAATCATAAACAAAAGCACGGCAATATTTAAGTAATTTCTAAGTCTGTAATTTCTGTATCCGTAATTTTTAAGTTCTATCCAAAGATATTTTCTTTGTAACAATCACCTTCCACTCCACCTCCATCCTCACTTTCAAACTCCGCCTACTTGTTTTACAGCCATCATTGTTTCAAAAATGAAACAGTTTTTGCAGAAAACTTTCCTCATTAAATTCAAGAAGATATAAAAATACGATCTTCCAAGTGTAACAAAAACGATACAAAAGCAATTTAACAAAATTTATCCGATTTTAAAAAATAACCAATTAAAACAACAAGATAAATGCTTGGCATGGTCATTGCAATGACCACTACAACTGTCTTGCGTTTAAGTATCACTGGTCAGCATGTGAAGGAGTGAAATATGAACTGGTTAACCGAACTGCTAACCATCCGTGATTACAGATATCAGGCAAAGTTCTTAAGTCGGGTATTAGGGGTAGCGATTCTTTGTTGTTCTAGTTTTGGGTTTGCTGATTCTCTGGATAAAACTCTTGAGCCTGATGACTTGGCCTGGATAGATAACCATACAGCAGCAATAGAAGATGTTGATTTATCGTTCATTAACGGCAAGGGCGCCGAGGGATCGACGCTAAGCGATGATGGAAAATTAGCCATCATCCTTTGGGATGAACGTGGTGGTGGTAACAGGCGGAGTACAAATCACGATGTTGACGTGCGCCCAGCCATCAATTTAACAGTAATCCAGAAATAGTTTGGAGTGATGCCATGAACAGAGATATGTACTTACACAAATTACAACGAGCAATACCAGCCTCACTATTTGTGGCACTGGAAGGATTGTCAGCAGTTTCCGCCATGGCGGGAGATGGCGTAGTTGTCCTGCAGCGTGAAGTTCCGGTACGCCCGGCGATTCGTGAAGGCAACCCTGGACGCGCCACATCTGTTGATGTTTCACCTGACGATAAAGTAAAAGCGGCTGTGAACGGGTCACAGTCCAGCCTCAAGTCTACGGAATTAGCTGATGCGGATTTTGCTACCGTATCTACCGGCACACCACAGGCCTTAGGCACTGAAACCAACGGGGCGGGCGCAATCGGGTTATCAAAATCGCAGCTTGGCAGCTATGGTTTAAATGGCGCCGGCGGTGCCTCTGGTTCAGGCCAATCACTTGCACCAGGGCTGTCTGGCACTGTTGGCTCCACGGTAGGTGGTGCAACCGGCAATATTGTCGGTGGAATTACCGGGGTTACTAGCGCCCTGAGCGGTTTGACAGGTGCAGTGATGCGTACTGGCGGACAGTGAGGAGATTGTTATGAAAAATCCAGCTATTTTAGTTTCAACATTGCTAGTGATGCCGTCAGTATTACATAGCGGTTTGGTGGCTGCGCAAGATCCTTTGCCAGATTTACCCGGCTATGTAACGCAAAGCATCATCAGTAGCAACGTTTTGAGTCATGTACGCGGCCGTTTTGCCGTAAACATGGCGGCAGGAGATTCAAATGCTCAGGCGAATGCTGCATCAGTGGCATTGGGTGCCCAAGGCGGCCCGACTATCGGGTTGGTTGGCGGCATTCAAGTGACAGATCCACGGCAAGGCAACTTGCCAGACATCGCAACTGCATCCATTGGAAACAATGTCTTTGCTAACAGCTCAGGCTTGATTTCAGTGAACCAGACCAGCGGTGTAGGAAATACACAAGCTAACGGTGCAGCTTTCGCCATGGGTTTTGAAGAGGTTTTAGCTGAAAGTACGCTTTCCGCTACAACCTCAAATGTAACACCGGCTGGCACCGGAGCTGGCAAGAGTCACCAGGCAGTATCGATCAGTGATAGTGCGTTCGATGGTGCACACGGGCTAGTTCAGGTTAACCAGTCGGCAGGGTCGGGCAACAGTACGGCCAATAACTTCGCGCTTCAGGTGCAACTGGGTGCGAAACCATAGTTTTTTTGTTTTATAAACCAACCTTAATCGGAGAATATCATGAAATTACAATTTAAAAAAACCCCAATTGCGTTGGCATTGGCTGCTATGCTGCTCTCACCAATCGCCTTTGCAAGTGAAGGAAACAACAATGAAGGTTCAGATGGTGGCGATCATCACGATCGCAACCATGATCCTGTCAGCCTCGAAAAAGATGTTAGTCTCAAACAAGACGTGGAAATTAAAGGACGGGTAAATGTCGTCGGGCAAATCAATATCGACGCCAGCTCTGTAGCAGTGGTCAATGACAAGCAGATTAACGGTAGCAATGATGTTAAAAACAATGAAGTCACCAACTCTGCAACCGTGAATGGCAATGCGCTCAATAATGCCTCCGGCAATATCGGCGTAAACGTTACTGCGGGCGATAACAACCAGCAAGCCAATGCAGCAGCATTTTCTGCCGCTGATGCAAGCTTTGTATTCGGTTCATCTGATGCGGAAGTTTTTGCTACCCAAGCTGTAGTAGGTAACCACACTACCTACTTGGGCAACACAAATACTGCTACATTAGGCGGCAATGCCCTTGCTAATGCCAGCGGTAACATCGGTGTCAATATTTCTGCCGGTAACAATAACCAGCAAAAGAACGATCTAGCTGCATCTGTAGCTGTCGCTCGCATGGCTACCGCTACAGTACAGGCTAATCAGCTGAACGGCGGCAACACCACAACCAACGATCCAATCCATCATGAAGAAGTGCAGAATCATGCAGTTAATCTGGCATTCAATGCTGCCGGCGGTTATCTCGGCGCTGGTGCTGGTGGATATAGCGGAAGCGCAGGAGGCACTACCAAAGGCACTTCTGACCAAATCGGCAATGTCTATCCTGACACTTGGTCTGGAAGCAGCCACCCAGGTGGCGTTTCAACAGGTCACTTCGACTTGGATACACAGACTCAGGGCGGTAGCGACCTGAACGGTGACGGCGGTGCGCTGGCATTCGGTGACAATGGCACCTACTCAGGCAGTGAGCGAGGCACCTTGGGCTTTGTTGAAGCTGGCGGCATGGTGCTTTCCGGCGCTGTAACCGGCAATCTCCCAGTAGTTGTAGCTGTCAATCTGGCAACCACCAATACGTCAAGCCTAGGTGATAACGCACTGATGAATGCCTCTGGCAATATCGGTGTAAACATTGCTTCAGGTACTAATAACCAACAGTTCAATGGTTTGGCTATTTCAGCAACCCGTGCCGGTACTAGCAGTGGTGGCGGTAGTGGTGGCGGTGAGTTCTAACTCCGTTAGCATGAACCGTCGTGCATAGATAGCACAACTGTCTTGCACAGATAGCTCAAAAGGCCGTCTGATAAGTCTCCGCTAATAATTGTAGCGGGGACTTATCACTCCCTATGTTTTATAACTACAAAATTACATAAAGAGAACTGCCATGCGATACATCGAAAAATACAAACATATTCTGGCACTCACAATCATTGCTACCATGGTTGCTGCCATGAGTATGGCAAGCACAGTCTCATCCGTTTTGATTTCCATTTTAATTTCACCAGCCTTGGCAGCCGACATTAAATTTGGCGGAGTAATTCCTGGAGTGGGTGTTATCCACAAAAACCTCAGCAGCATGCGCGAATTGAAATTTACGGACATGGTGCCTCAACATACCGATTTCAGTTGTGGTGCCGCTGCGCTGGCAACTATTTTAAAGTATTCCTATAACCAGGATCTGACTGAAGAGCATGTCATCGATGGGCTAATGAAAGTCAGTGACCCTGAACTGGTACGTCAAAAAGGCTTTTCACTGCTGGACATAAAAAACTACACGCAGAGCATTGGCATGCGTGGACGTGGCTACAACGTACAGCAAGGCACATTGGAAAAGATTCATATCCCGACCATCGTGTTGCTGAACTACAAAGGCTACAAACATTTTGTTGTACTCAAAAAAGCCACAGCAGATAAAGCATACATTGCAGACCCAGCCTTGGGTAACCGTGTCATGAAAAGAGATGAATTTGATGCCAGCTGGAATGGCATCGTCTTTGCCGTGATCGGACCGGGATTTGATCGTGAATCAGTATTACTGCGACCCAAAGAAGCATTAACCGTACGTAATTTAGTGGATACCTATCACCCATTAACCGATGCAGAACTATTTGATTACGGGTTTGTTCGTTCTGACATGCTGGGATTATAGAGGCCAGCGACTGTATACGCTTAGTGAAGCAAGATGATTGTTTAAATACGAAAAACGGGAAATAACACATTTACACCAACGATATAAAAACACATTGGATCAGCTGCACATCCGGGTGTTTAGGAGGTTTAAAAA
>JBAQME010000110.1:0-10796 GCA_049302535.1 Methylotenera sp. | reverse complement strand
GGGCTGGGAGGTTGGCATGGGTTTGGGTGCGCTGGTTGGGCGTGTGGCGGGGGTAGTTGCCATTTCGATCCCAACTTGGTGGTACACCAAGCCAATACCGTTTGTCGCCACCATGCTGATCTGCACTCTGGTTGGGTTTTTAGGTGGCGGAGTATGGACAGCGTTGGTCGCTACTAATATTCCCAATACTCAACTTAAACAGTTTGAAGGGCGGATCGCCAAGGGTCAGGTGTTGATGATAGTGCTTGCGCCTTTTCATCGTGTGCAGGAAATCCGTAAACTGGTAGCAGAAAAACATCCAGAGGCGGCCTACAGCGGTATTTGGCCTACAGAGCATGTCATATTCCCTTGATGCTGCTAAGAGTTATAAGGTAACAGGCTCATAATTCATTGATGCAGTGTTAGGTCCACAGCCAGCCATTAAGAAAAATGGACTTAGAGAAATCTAAGTCCTTTTTTCTTACCTGCCAATTACAAAGCAGCTGCTTGAAAGCCTACTGCTGTTATTAAGCTAACTGTTAATCAATCGCTATTCCATGATCTTTTGCCGAGCTGGATTTTCCTCCATATTTTTTAACTACCCACAAGTATACGGAAGGCAGAACTAGTAGCGTTAGTAATGTTGCACTAATCAGGCCGCCAATCACCACTACCGCAAGCGGCCGTTGTGTTTCTGCGCCTATATTATGTGAAAGTGCCATGGGCAATAAACCAAACATGGCGAGTAATCCAGTCATCAAGACTGTACGCAGGCGAGACATTGCGCCATCGTGCACAGCTTCCTCCGGCGTTTTGCCTTCAGCTATTAACTGGTCAAATACTGACACCATCACAACCCCATTGAGGACAGCCTGCCCAAACAGCGCAATAAACCCAATAGCTGCTGAAACTGATAATGGAATGCCGGTGACGAATAACGCGACAATTCCGCCAATCAAGGCAAATGGAATATTGGCTACAATCAGTAATGCGTTTTTGAATGACCCAAAGGCATCAAACAGCAATACAAAAATGAGCAATATCGATAAAGGCACCACTACTGCAAGCCTTGCCATTGCGCGTTCCTGGTTTTCAAACTCACCGGACCAGGTAACGGTTGCATTGCCAGGTATAGTCACTTTTGACTTCACCTTTGATTGCATATCAGCAACGACGCTGCCCATGTCACGGTTTTGAATGAAAATACCGATAGAAACAACGCGCTGGCCATTTTCACGCGCAATGTTCATGGAGCCAACTGTTTGTTTGAAGTGTGCAATCTCACTAAGTGGTATCTGTGCACCACTTGACGCAGGAATCAACAAATCGTCCAGATTACTTAATGATCGTTTTTCCTGACCTAGGCGGACAACGACTGAAAAGTGACGCTCTCCTTCCCAGAGCTCGGTGGTAGCCTTGCCTGCCAATGCAATCTCAATCACGTCCTGAACGTCACCAATGTTAATGCCATAGCGCGCAGCGGCTTCGCGATCGATTTCGATCACTTCTTGAGGTAAGTTGCCGTTTCGGTCGATATAAGCACGCGCAACACCGGCAACAGTAGAAACTTGATCAACGATAAGTTTCGCTGTTTTTTTCAGCTGAATCAGATCATCGCCATGCACTTTAATAACGATTTGGCCATCGATCTGTGAAATACTTTCCAGTACGTTGTCTCTAATGGGTTGAGAAAATGTCGCATCTACGCCAGGTAATGTTGAAACAGCCCTATCCATTTCATCGATGATTTTGTCTTTTTTATAATTCTTACGCCAAGTTTCTTCTGGCTTAAGTTCTACAAAAAACTCCCCACCGTTAAATACTTTCGGGTCAGATCCATCATCCGGCCTACCAACTTTTGATATAACACTTTTTACTTCCGGCACCGAATGTAATGTCTCACGAATACGATGTGCGGCTAACAGTGCTTCTGACTGTGACACCGAAGATGGCAGTGTGACATTTACCCAAATTGAACCTTCATCAAGCTCCGGTAAAAATTCAGTACCGATTTGCGTACCCAAAGCGAGCGCGCCGACTAATAAGATAACGGCAATACTGAGTATTTGTTTTGGACGCACTACCGCCCACTCAAATGCCGGCTGATAAATACTCTTGAACCAGGTAAGCAAGCGATTATCGTGATGTGGAATGCGGTCTCTCAGTAACCATAAACATAATAATGGCACCAGTGTAAGAGATAAAATCAGTGAGCCAACCAACGCAGAAGTTACCGAGAAAGCCATTGGTGAAAAGATGCGGCCTTCGGCACGTTGCAGCGTGAATATTGGGATATGTGCTGCAATAATCACCAGCATTGAAAATAAGGTCGGGCGGCCGACTTCGGTCACTGCTTTGTATATCGTCTTTCTGCGCTCATTAAAGTTATGCTGCGATTCGTCACTCATGTTTCCCAGCCGCAGGAATACGTTTTCTACCACAATAACAGCGCCATCTACAATGATGCCGAAGTCCATTGCCCCCAATGAAAGCAGATTTGCGGGCAAGTGTAAAAACGTCAGCCCCAGGAATGTTGATAATACGGCGAGCGGAATAATACAAGCTACGATGAGCGCGGCACGTAAGTTACCTAGAAATAGCAGCAATACAAAAGTTACTAATAAAGCACCCTCAATCAAGTTGCCAAATACGGTATGCAGAGTTTTATCAATCAACCATGACCTATCGTAATACGGCACCAATTGTACGCCTGGCGGTAAACGGTGTTCATTAAGCTCATTGATTGTTTGTTTGATGCCTTTAAGCAATTCAGAAGGATTCTCACCCTTGCGCATCAGCACCAGACCGTTAACGATGTCATCGTTATTGTCTTGACCGACTAAGCCCTGCACGGGGGCGTTAGCCTCTTTAACAACAGCAATATCACGTATCAGGATAGGCACGCCCTTACCGTTGTCACCAACGACCACACGATCAATGTCGGCTGAGGTTCTGAACGTGCCTAAAGAGCGTACCAGGAATTGCTGACGGCCCTGCGACACCGCGCCACCACCGGCATTAGCGTTTGCGCGTGACAATGCTGAAAACAATTGCGCCAAGGTGATTTTTTCATCGCGCATTTTGGCTAAATCAGGGTTCACTTCGTATTGCTTAAGTGCACCTCCCATGGAAACGACGTCAGCAACGCCCGGCACTTTTTTAATTGCCTTTTCAACCACCCATTCTTCAATTTCTCTTAACTGACGTGAATTTAGGTGATCGCCTTTAACACGGTAACGGTAAATTTCGCCAATAGAAGTAGACAATGGTGCGACATTAGGCTCTACCCCTTCAGGCAAATCAATGCCTCGTAGGCGTTCAAACACTAATTGACGGGCTTCCTTATCCGTCGGTTTGTCATTGAAGGTAATCATCATGTATGACAAGCCGAATTGCGTATGTGTGAACATACGTACCATATTAGGCATGCCAGACATAGCCACTTCAATCGGGATAGTGACTTGTTTTTCTACTTCTTCAGCCGCGCGTCCTGGGTACTGTGCAACAATGTTTACTTGCGTATCAGAGACATCAGGGAATGCTTCGATAGGCAGGTTGATGAATGCAATGACCCCGCCAAGGGTAAACAGTACTATGCCTAGCACCACAAAAACTGGCTGCGTTAGTGCAAATTTAACAATGCGGTTAATCATAATCTATACCCTTAATTAACTGGCAACTGTTTAGGTGCGGTCGTATTTTGTTCGGCTGATGTTCTTTTTTCCTCTATCATATTCTCCAGAAAGAGTGCACCATCTAAAACAACTTCGTCGCCTTTTTTCAATCCTTCAGCAATAGATATCCATTTATCATTGCTCGCTACCGGCACAATTGGCTTACGGGTAAACACGCCATCTGCAGTCTTAACAAACACCATTTTTGTAGAGTCTTTTAAAAATACAGCTTTTGTTGGGATGTCCAGGGTGTCTTTAGCTGTGGTACTTAGTTCTGCCGTGACATACATTTCACCCTTTAATTTCAGTGACTGATTGCGAAGTTTTGCCCGTACTTTTAGGGTGTGGCTGGCTGGATCTAATGCATCCTCAATGAAGTCAACTTGCGCTTCAAAAGTTTCGTTTGGCCAGGCGCTGGAACGAAGTATTACTTTCATGTCTTTGTGAATTGAGTTGATGGATTGTTCCGGAGCGTCTATCCAGCACCACAGATAGGTTGGGTCACTTACAATAAATAAAGGTGCTGTGGCCTGATCCGGACGCCATTCCATACCAGGATTAGTGTTACGAGCGACTAATACTCCAGAAATTGGGCTTCTAATAGTAAATTTTTGATCAACTGCATCCGTAGCACCTAACGATTTAAGTCTGACTTCTGCACGTACAGCTTCAGCCCTAGTACGAGATAAATCAGATTGCGACTGTTCAAAATCCTTGCCCGCAATAATGCCGGCTTCTGCTAAATCTTTATTACGAGTGCGGTTTTTTTCAGCTTGCGCCAAATCTGACTTTGCTCTTTCCACATCGGCTTGAGCGCTGCCTAGATCCGGTGAACTTAAATGGGCTAGTGCTTGGTTAGCTTTAATTGGTGCGCCAATTTGAGCCAACACATCAATTAAATGTCCGGCGACTGGAGATGAAATTCGAGCAGTATGATCTTCATCCCATGTAATACGTGCAGGTAAGCTTAATATATTCTCTTGCGAAGAAACGACAGGAGCTGTAATTAAACGCTGCTTTAAAGTGGAGTTCGCTGCAAACCGAACTTCATTGGCTGAAACGATTGGCTCATCAGCAATGGGATTCTCGTTTTCAGTATTTTTATGGCAAGCACTCAATGCCGATAAAAGAGTGATTGCCATTATTGTATGTGTTAAGCAATGTCGTGCGGATAAGTTAGGGGTCATAAGCATCATTAAAATGAATGGATTAGTTAATATTGTTTGCAGATATAAGTTGATTGCGAGCAAGGATGGCACGCGCCAGACCGGCACGTGCGGCCAATGTATCCAAGCGTGTTTGGCGCAGCATGCGTCTTGCGTCAAGTAAGTCAAGTAAGTCTAACGCACCTTTTTTGTAGCCAAGCTCAACTGTTCTGGCAACGTCTTCGGCGCGCGGTAGCTGCTCTTTTTGCAGAATCTGTAAATTCGTTTCTGCGCTTGCCACGTCGGCATTAATACGCTGCCATTCAGCTTTTGCAATTTCTTCGATATGGGTTAACGCTTCCTTGGCGGCATCATAGTTACTATTTGCGAGCGCTATTTCACCCTCATAACGATGATTCAAGGTTATCGGGATCCCAACGGTAAAACTTACTGTGTCGCCAGTCCCTGTAGAATTGCTTGCGCTTGTTGGCCAATGGTCATATTGCACCCCGGCTGTTATGTCAGATTTCAGCTGTGCTTGCGCTAAATCCACTTGAACTTTTGCTGCTTCTAAACGCAGTTGCGCCGCCTTGATATCTGCACGGTTGATCACACTAAAGTTATTACTCTCTAAAGGTGTTACCTCTAATATTGATGAATCAACCGCTAATAGATCCGCTTTAGATTCCCATGTGAGTAAAGTTGCCAGCGTGAGTTGAGCCACCTTTTTATCAGCATTGGCCTGGCGCAATTCAATTTCAGCACGGTTAGCATCAATTTTTTGGCGTTGCACATCAATTGGCGGTAAATCACCCTTTTCAGCACGGACAGCGTTGGCATGTAGAGTTTCATCATATAAAGCAACCACTTGCGATAATAGATTAACGCGTTCACTGACAGCGGCCAAATCAACCATGGCTTTTAATAAAGCAATGCTTTGCTGACGTTCAACATCAAGTACGTCTTCCTTGGCGGCGGCTACCTGGCCTTGTGCAGATTTGATCCTTAATTCACGTTTGTTTCCTCGTTCAATCAATTGCTCATAGCGGATTGAAGTGTCTATTGTTTTGTCAAAATAAGCACCGGAACCGATGCCAAGTTTTGGATTGATGCTGCCAACCCCAACGGTTAAATTAGGATTTTGCGTTTGCCCGGACATGGTGAGATTAGCTTGATTGGCAAGAATAAAACGTTTGCTGTCAATAATGTCAAGGTTGCACTGCAGTAGGCGGTTCAGGGCGATTTCTTTGCTAAGAATCGGGGGTGGTGTATCGGCTTGGCAAGGCTCGGCCGAGTGGACGAACGTTGAAAAAACAGCCACATAAAAACCGGTAAGGATTTTTGCTGATTTTATTAAGTGGTTTTGATTGAAAATTCTGATGCTACGAAGAATTGATTTTTTGTAAATTAACATTATCTATAATTTCTTTAACAGGTCTAAACTTTATTAAGTTACAAGAAGTGAAATATGGCGACGCTTTAATGTCGGCTAAGTTAATAACCGTCATGCCAATTTAAACTATTCAAAAATCCAATATAACAGTCCAACCTTACGCATCCCTTACAAAGTCTAATTAAAATTTAGGCGTTAGGGCGCAAGAGGTTACGTTGTCTGCTCCCAAGCAGGTATTACTATTACATGTTGATTTAAGTTAAAAATTGGTTTTTTTGAGATAGTTATCGAAATGGCAATAGCGTAGAATTGAACTTGGGTATTAATACTAATTTAAAAGGATTTAAATATGTTTCCAGAGTATCGCGACTTAATCACGCAACTAAAACACAAGGATTTGCATTTCACGCATTTATTTGAACGTCACAATGAGATTGATCAAAAAATAAACAACTTAGAAACTAATGTTGAACATGGCACAGATGAAGAAATTGAAGATCTCAAGAAAGAGAAATTGAATTTAAAAGACCAGCTTTACGCCATTTTAGTTGAAGCTAGTAAAGCCTAGATTGATACCAATGCAAGCGGTGTGCCGTTTCATAAATAAATAGAATTTAGAAATTAAATATGAAAGCAATGATACTCGGGGCAGGTAAGGGGACAAGGGTCCAGCCCATCACTCATGAAATTCCCAAACCCATGATTCCCTTGGTAAGAAAACCGGTCATGGCCTATCTGGTTGATTTGCTTAAAAAGCATGGTGTTGATGAAATCATGGTGAATACCAGTCATTTAGCACCGATGATTGAAAACTATTTCAGAGATGGTGAGCAGTTTGGCGTGAGCATGGCTTACTCTTATGAGGGGTATATAGAATCAGGTATAGCAGTCAGTAGCCCTGTTGGCTCAGCGGGAGGCATGAAAAAAATCCAGGATTTTTCCGGATTTTTTGACGAAACCTTTATTGTGCTCTGTGGCGATGCATGGATTGACCTGGATATTAGCAAGGCATTGGAAATTCATCGAAAAAAACAGGCGATTGCCAGTGTAATTATTCGAGAAGTTCCGGCTGATGAGGTGTTTAAGTACGGTATTGTCAAGTTGGATCAAAATGATCGTATCGTGCAATTCCAGGAAAAACCGGATCCTAAAGAGGCGGTGTCAAATTTAGCGAACACAGGTATTTATATCTTTGAACCGGAAATCTTTGATTACATCCCGTCAGGTGTTACCTATGATATCGGTGGGCAGTTGTTTCCTAAATTAGTGCAGGAGAACTTACCCTTTTTTGCTATCAATTTACCGTTTCAGTGGCTGGATATCGGGAACATACAAGATGTCTGGACTGTGACCAGTAAAATACTAAAGGGTGAGGTCACAGGCTTTAAAATGCCAGGCCACGAGGTAAGGCCGGGTGTTTATACTGGAATCAACCTCAGTGTTGATTTTAATAAAGTGAATATTATTCCGCCCGTATATATTGGCGGCAGTTCCAAAATTGAAGCCGGTGCAACTATTGTTGGCCCTGCTGTCATCGGTGCAAATTGCGTTGTTGAAAGCGGTGCTTCTATTAAAAACTGTATCGTTGAAGATTACACCAGGCTCACTGGCCATGCTGATTTAGAAGGAAAAATCATCTTCGGCAGCAAATGTATTGATCCAATTCTGGAAACGCAGGTAGATATCGCTGAAGCCAGGCTCGAGTATATGATCGACGATGTGCGCAAGCCGTTGACTAGCCAGTAGTCATTGCAAAATGATTGCTGAAGCCTGTAGCTACAAATTGCATAACCAGGTGTTAATAATTTGAGTGCCTGAAAATATCACCTTCCGGTTTCAAGTCGAATGCGATGCAGATGCGTTCTTCATTTGAGTTAAAAGGGATGGTGCGATGAAACAGTGATGAAGGGAAAAGCACAATATCACCTACGCTGGGCGAAGCGATGCCCACCGGAAAATCATCGTGTTTTTGCGGATAATTATCGCCATGTAAGCCGTATTCAAAGCAACCTTCCAGCGGGTCTTGTTTGTCTTTGGGCAGCACAAGGTATACCGCACCGCTGATCCAGCCCACTTCATGAATGTGCCTGTCAACAAAGCCGCCACGCCGTAATCTTACATACCAGGAGCTGGTGAATTCCAGTTCATTGGGGAATGATTTAATCAGCTCGCAATCGGCACCTGCAAAACGGTTCTTGTATTTAATAAACTCCTGTTTGACCAGCTCACCTAATTTTCTGAAAGAAGCCTCAGGCCGTTTGAATAAATTACCGGCGGATTGTTTGCCATTGATAATCATGCCCTGCGCACGCACTTCAATCGCGGTGTTGTCGATGTCGTTGAGCAGGTCTTTCAGGAATTGGCTGTTTGGTTCTGCAAGTTCTTGAATACTGTTCTGATAGACAAAATCAAAGCCGTTCTTGCAGAAGTTGTAATTGTCTTCTACCCCAAAGTTTCTGGCATAGTGTGAAGAAAGCGTGGCTAAAAAAGGTGCGTCATGTCTTTTATGGGTACGCGCGATTTCATCCAGTTTGGTTTTAAACTCGTCAAAATGCTCGGCTTTATAGGTGCAGTATAGTGCGCGTTCTTGCCAGTCATCCAGCTGGGAGCGCTCAAAATGGTCGACGGCTTCATCAAAGCGCCCGGCAAGGTATAAAAATTCGCCCATGTTGTAGTTGGCGCCGGCGTGGTTAGGGTTAAGGTTCAGCGTGTCCAGGTAACTTTTAACCGCATCTTCCATGTTGCCTTGGTCACGCAGGCACTCACCTAGATAATTATGTGCATCAGCATAGTTGGGAAACATTGCAATCGCCTGCCTGAAGTGTGCGATAGCGTCATCAAGCTTGCCTTCATCGCGAAGCGCTGTGCCCAGGTTAAAGTGTCCGCGCGGATCTTCGTGAATATTGAGTGCTGTCCGGTAGTTTTTAATTGCATCTTCAAGTAAGCCTTGTTTTTGTAATACAGTACCCAGGTTGCCATAAGCTTCGAAAAAATCTGGATTCAGTGCAATTGCCTGGCGGTAGTGGTTTGTCGCATCTTCAAACTTGCCTACATTCGCAAGTGCAATACCCAAGTTAAAATGCAAATCCGGGGTGTCTGGCTGCAGAGATAGTGCTTTGGTGTAGCTCTTCACCGCATCGTTGAATTTAGACAAGCCATCCTGGGCAATGCCCAGGATGTTGTACAAAATAAAGGCGTTGGGGTAACGTGCTACCAATTTATTCGCCGCTTGCTCGGCCTCTGCCAGTTTCCCTGTGTTGAGAAAATGCAGCACAGGCTGCATTTCAAATTGACTGGGTTGTTGACCGAAAGATCGGGTTTGTTTTGCCATGGTTAATTTGCCCTACTTTGTATCCAGGTATGTTGTATTACATTTTAAAATAAAATTATTCGTTATGCTTTTGTAACCGGCTAGCTAATTGACGCAAAAATTTCATCGCCACTTTGGGTTCATCCAGCAGCAGAGTTTCAATGTTGTCGGTACGTATCGATATTACGTCCGCATGCCCGGATGTCACTATTGCATCTGCAATGGTCGGCGTATTTGATAGCATTGCCATTTCTCCAAAGTAATCACCTGCCTCAATGGTGCGTAACACATCCCCATACTGTAACAGCCGTATCTGCCCGCTCACCAGGTAATATAACTGATGTGTAGTATCGCCAGAGTGGAATATATATTCCCCATTGTCATAAGTTTTACCATAACGCTGCATCAGTTTTTGCACGTAATTTTCTTTGCTACTTAAAAGCGTTTCGGCGTTCTCGTCAAATAGGCCCTTTAATAACAAGACATCTTTTTTTCTCAAGGTGGCGATCAGTTCGGTGCCGAGTAAAAATACAGCAAAGTTGAAATAAAGCCAGGTGATGGAGATGAATAAATTTTTCATGCCGCCGAAAACCGAGCCATAAGATTGATTGACGGATAAAAACAGCGTAAAAGCAGGGCGCATGAGTAGCCATAAAATTGCGGTAAATAAGGCACCAATAAAAACATGCTTGATGTATAAACGCACTGGGAAGAAAACAAAATAAAAAGCCGCAATTAGAAGTGTGGTCAAAACCAGTGAGATTAATGTAGCCAAAATGCCATGTTCCAGCAGCTGGCTATTTGCGCCTATAAAGGCAATCACTCTTTCAAGCATTAATCCTGCAAATGTAAATAAGAAGAACAATAGCAACATGCCGACTATCGCAAAAATGTCTTTGATTTTTCGTTGAACGAAGGAAGGGGCTTCGACCAGGGTAGCGATGTTGTAAAAAGCAGAGCGCATGGAACTTGCCAGTGGGGTAACCGACCAAAGCAGCACAAATAGACCTACTGCACCCCAGACAGCTTGCTGTTTGGACGCGTTATAAACTTCAACCATAATGGCACTGCTTAATTGCGGTACCAAGTTGCCGGTAATAATGGCGAGTTTAACGATGGCGTAGTCTGAGTTGAATACCAAGTGGCTAAGCAGGAAAAACATCAGCAATACTAAAGGAATCAGCGCAAACATCGCGTAAAAAGAAAGAGAGGCTGATAATCCAAATGCATTGTGGCGCTGAAATGCTTTAAACATCTCATGTAACACAAATAAAGGCGTGTTGTAGCGTTGCCTG
>JBAQME010000109.1:0-7958 GCA_049302535.1 Methylotenera sp. | reverse complement strand
AATCAAAACCAACCACCTCTATATTGTTACGGAGCAAACGGCTTGCCATGTTGCCGCCCATTTTGCCCAAACCTATCATCGCTATCTTCATCATTATCTCCTTTGACTTGGTGTGTTGTTGCAACCTGATGTGTAAGCAATAAGCAAGGGTTGTACCAAAAGACAAAACAGGTAACTGTTATTAAATTTAATCAAATTAAAACAAATAGTTAAATAATTAACCTCATCAAAAAAGTTAAGAATAACTTAATCGCTTTATTCGCAGACATTTTGTTCAATACAGCACTACGGCGAACCCGTTTTGTAGGGTTTACGACAGAACGCTACATGCCTGAAAAATTACATCATCAGTAAAATTTATCGTTTAAATTCAATAGGATAAAAATAAAAATACACATTGGCACACACTTTGCTGTGTCTATTTTGCATGACCGACTAACCATCCGGCGCCAGATAAGAAGAGTGATAGACAGCGACTCGGAATCGGAGGCCCGGCAGCAAACGGTCTTAAACGAACTTTAATTTTATTAAGGAGTACTGAAATGGCTGCATTACGTCAAATTGCCTTCTACGGCAAAGGTGGTATCGGTAAATCTACGACATCACAAAATACACTGGCCGCTTTGGCCGAAATGGGTCAAAAGATCCTAATCGTCGGCTGCGATCCTAAAGCTGACTCAACTCGTCTTATCCTGCACGCTAAAGCACAGGACACTGTACTTTCACTTGCTGCTGAAGCTGGCAGCGTGGAGGACCTGGAACTTGAAGATGTGATGAAGGTCGGTTATCGCGACATTCGTTGCGTTGAATCTGGTGGTCCGGAACCTGGTGTTGGTTGCGCAGGCCGCGGCGTGATTACTTCAATTAACTTCCTGGAAGAAAACGGTGCTTATGACGGTGCTGATTATGTTTCCTACGATGTGTTGGGTGACGTGGTTTGCGGCGGTTTCGCAATGCCGATTCGCGAGAACAAGGCACAGGAAATCTACATCGTGATGTCTGGTGAAATGATGGCCATGTATGCGGCTAACAACATTTCCAAAGGTGTTCTGAAATATGCAAACTCAGGCGGCGTGCGTTTAGGCGGCCTGGTATGTAACGAACGCCAAACAGACAAAGAACTGGAACTGGCTGAAGCTTTGGCCGGCATGTTAGGTACCAAACTGATTCACTTTGTTCCGCGCGACAACATCGTACAGCACGCTGAATTGCGCCGTATGACAGTGCTGGAATACGCACCAGAATCAAAACAGGCTGAAGAGTATCGCCAATTGGCACAAAAGATTCACAACAATGCCGGCAACGGCACTATCCCAACCCCGATCACGATGGATCAGTTGGAAGACTTGTTGATGGACTTCGGCATTATGAAGAAAGAAGACGAAAGCGTTATCGGTAAAGCAGCTGCTGCGGCTTAATTAGCAAATCTAGCGGGGACTTATGGTTTGTTTGTAAACCATAACCTCCCCGCTGGCCCCACGGAAGTTGTTTCAAAAGTTGCGGGGGGCTGAAAGTCAGCCAGACTTAAAGATGACACTTAAAGCGCAAGCAATTTTTGAAACAACTTCATTTCGAAATTAGGAGATAAAAATGAGTGCTACTGTTGAAACTCGCGTCAATGGCGCGGAATTAATTGAGGAGGTTCTAAAAGCCTACCCCGAAAAGGCCGCCAAACGCCGCGCAAAACACTTGAGCGTGCATGAGGAAGGTAAATCTGACTGCGACGTTAAATCTAACATTAAATCACTGCCAGGCGTGATGACAATCCGCGGCTGCGCCTACGCCGGTTCCAAGGGCGTGGTATGGGGCCCGATCAAGGACATGATCCATATCAGCCATGGCCCGGTTGGCTGCGGCCAATACTCTTGGGCATCACGTCGTAACTACTACATCGGTACCACCGGGATTGATACCTTCGGTACGATGCAATTCACTTCGGATTTCCAGGAAAAAGACATCGTGTTTGGCGGTGACAAAAAACTGGAAAAAATCATTGATGAAATCCAGGAGCTATTCCCGCTCAACAAAGGTATTTCAGTGCAGTCTGAGTGCCCGATCGGCTTGATTGGAGACGACATCGAGGCCGTTTCCAAGAAAAAATCCAAGGAATATGATGGTAAAACCATCGTGCCGGTACGCTGTGAAGGTTTCCGCGGCGTGTCGCAATCTTTAGGTCACCACATTGCAAATGATGCGGTACGTGACTTCATTTTCGACAAAACAGATCCCGATAAGAACAAGTTTGTTGGTTCACCATATGATGTTGCGATTATCGGCGACTACAACATTGGCGGCGACGCCTGGTCATCACGCATCCTGCTGGAAGAAATGGGCTTGCGCGTGATTGCACAATGGTCTGGCGACGGTTCTATAGCAGAACTGGAAAATTCACCTAAAGCAAAACTTAACATCCTGCACTGCTACCGTTCAATGAACTATATCAGTCGCCACATGGAAGAAAAGTACGGTATCCCCTGGGTTGAGTACAACTTCTTCGGTCCATCAAAAATCGAGGAAAGTTTACGCAAGATCGCCAGCTTCTTTGATGACTCTATCAAAGAGAAAACAGAAGAAGTCATTGCTAAGTATAAAAAACTGACTGATGCCGTGATTGCCAAGTACAAACCACGTCTGCAAGGCAAAAAAGTGATGTTGTTTGTTGGCGGTTTACGCCCACGTCACGTGATTGGCGCTTATGAAGACCTGGGCATGGAAGTGGTCGGTACCGGCTACGAGTTTGGCCATAACGATGACTATCAGCGTACCACTCACTATGTTAAAGACGGCACATTGATTTATGACGATGTGACCGGCTACGAGTTCGAGAAATTCGTTGAAGCTGTGCAGCCAGATTTAGTCGGCTCAGGCATCAAGGAAAAATATGTGTTCCAGAAAATGGGCGTGCCGTTCCGCCAAATGCACAGCTGGGATTACTCAGGCCCCTATCACGGTTATGACGGCTTTGCCATCTTCGCCCGCGACATGGATATGGCAATTAACAACCCAGTGTGGGCGTTGACCAAGACCCCATGGAAAAAAGCAGCTTAAAGGAGAAATGACATGAGCCAAAGTGCTGAAAAAGTATTAGACCACTTCAAACTGTTCCGCGAGCCGGAATACAAGGAAATGTTCGCGAAGAAGAAAGCGGAATTTGAATATCCGGTTCCTACTGAAGCCTTGCAACACACCATTGAGTGGACCAAGACTGAAGAATACCGCGACAAAAACTTCGCGCGCGAAGCGTTAACGGTTAACCCGGCCAAAGCCTGCCAGCCATTAGGCGCAGTGTTCGCTGCCAACGGTTTTGAAGGCACCCTGCCCTTTGTACACGGTTCGCAAGGCTGCGTAGCATACTACCGCTCGCACTTCAGCCGCCACTTCAAAGAGCCTACATCATGCGTATCTTCTTCAATGACTGAAGATGCTGCGGTGTTCGGCGGCCTTAACAACATGATTGACGGTTTAGCTAACTCATATAGCCTGTACAAACCAAAAATGATTGCTGTTTCTACCACTTGTATGGCTGAGGTGATCGGTGATGACTTGAATGCCTTCATCAAAACCTCTAAGGAAAAAGGCAGCGTTCCGGAAGCATTCGACGTGCCATTTGCCCATACGCCAGCTTTCGTCGGCAGCCACATCACCGGTTACGACAATGCATTATTAGGCATACTCAAACACTTTTGGGACGGTAAAGCGGGTACGGTTGAACCGCTGAAACGTAAAGCGAATGACAGCATCAACTTCATTGGCGGTTTTGATGGTTATGTAGTTGGTAACAACCGCGAAATCAAGCGTATATTCAAAGAGTTTGATATCAATCACACCATGCTGTGTGACCCGTCAGATGCCTGGGATACCCCTACTGATGGCGAGTTCCGCATGTATGACGGCGGCACTACGCTAGAGGAAGCAGCCAATGCGATTAACGCTAAAGCGACGATTGCCATGCAGGCTATCAGTGCGGAAAAGACTGTCAAATTCATCGAAGAACACGGTCAGGAAGTCGTACAGCTGCATCACCCGGTCGGCGTGGCTGGTACTGATAAATTCCTGATGGAATTGTCACGAATCACCGGCAAGGAAATTCCGGAATCACTGACTAAAGAACGCGGCCGCCTGGTAGATGCAATCGCTGACTCCAGCGCGCACATTCACGGCAAGAAATTCGCGCTCTACGGCGACCCGGACTTGATGTTAGGTTTAACCGCTTTCTTGCTGGAACTTGGTGCTGAGCCAGTTACTGTACTTTCTACTAATGGCGACAACGATTGGGCAGCTAAGGTACAAGCGTTGTTCGATGCCAGTCCGTTTGGTAAAAACTGCAAGGTTTATCCGAAAAAAGACTTATGGCACATGCGTTCATTGCTATTCACAGACCCTGTGGATTTCCTCATCGGCAACACTTATGGCAAATACCTGGATCGTGATACCAAGACACCATTGATCCGTATCGGCTTCCCGATCTTTGATCGCCACCACAAGCATCGTTATCCAGTGTGGGGTTATCAGGGTGCAATGAATGTGCTGGTGACTATCCTGGACAAGATTTTTGACGTAATGGATGCTGATACTGACGGTATTGCAACTACCGACTACAGCTTCGACATTATTCGTTAAGAAACTGTCAGTGTTACCGTAGTCAGGTTTTTGACTGATTGCGGTAACACTGTAAGGATAAAGGAGCCTCTAAAAATTGGTTTACGGGATGCAGTGCGAGGCGCACGGAACACAGGAGCCGAGATAGTACATTTGTACAGCGAGGCTACGAGTACCGCGCAATACAGCAATGCGCCCATAAACCAATTTTTAGAGGCTCCTGAAAGGAAAAATCATGGCAAATGTTACATTTACTTCACCCAAGATGAAGAAAGACCTCACCGTTTATGCCACTGCAGGCGATTGCAGCACGTTGCTGGTTTTGGCCCATAAAAACAAGGTACCAGTAGAGTTTGAATGTGAGAATGGCGAGTGTGGTTCCTGCGCCGTAGAAGTTGCAATGTTGGGCAATAAGCAACCGATGGGTAGCCATCTTACCGAAAAAGAAAAGACGGTACTTAAACTTGCAGGCAAAATTACCAAGCAGCAAATTGCAGATGCCGAAGTCACTGACACTCCGCCACCATGGCGGCTGGCATGCCAGTTTATCGTGCGTAACGAAGATATTCTGGTTAAGTTTTAGTTTTTCCCCTTCGGATAGAATCCGAAACTCTCAAGCCTCCCTCGTGGAGGCTTTTTTTATGGGCATGATTACAAACTGAACGCATTGAATGCACCGGCGCCAGGAGCAGCATTGTAGTGATTCAACTCCTTGAACGCACCAGCGGTACCCGCACCATCCGTATCTTCAGTCAGGCCTTGATTTAAGGCGATGCCAGCCCATCCGCCTATGCCGGAGAATACGCCGACGTATTGCTTGCCCTTATGGCTATAGGTGATCGCATTGCCAACCACGCCGGAACCTACCTGAAACTTCCACAGCAAATTGCCGGTATTTGCATCTACCACTTTAAACCAGCGATCCAGTGTGCCGTAAAAGACCAGGTCAGCCCGAGTTGCCAGCACGCCACCCCAAACAGGGAATTTTTCCTTGTTGTACCATTTGGTTTTTCCATGCAGGCCATCCCACGCCAGAAAACCGCCCATGACACCATCGGGGCCTGGAAACATTTTCAAGCTTGCACCAGCCCAGGGTTGTCCTGCAACATACTTCGCTTCTACTGCCTCATAGTTCATGCATAAATGGCTGAGGGGAACATAGAACAACTTGGTACGCGGGGAATAAGCCGCCGGCTGCTGATCCTTGACACCTAGTGCCGCAGGGCAGATGTTTTTGGTTTCATGATACTCATGCGTTGAATAGCGTGGGTCTTTATTCGGAACGCCAGTCGCAAGGTCAATACCAGTAGCCCAATTGACGAAGGGGTGCATTTTTTCGGCAACAAGCAACGTCCCATCCGTGCGGTCAAAGGTATAGCCAAAGCCATTGCGGTCAAAATGCGTCGCTAGTTTTTTATGCTTTTTATCAGCGGAATCCCATAAAATGATCTCATTAACGCTGTCATAATCCCATTCATCATGCGGGGTGAGCTGGTAGCCCCATTTAGCCATGCCGGTATTCAGGTCACGGGCAAATATCGTCATCGCCCATTTATTATCCCCGGGGCGGACATCGGGATTCCACACCGATGGGTTGCCGGTGCCGTAATACACCAGGTTCAGAGCAGGATCATACGAAAACCACCCCCAAACTGGGCCGCCGCCGTGATCCCAGCCATTATCGGCTGCCTGGGGCTTGAGCCAGGTTTTTATACCGAGATCGGCAACGGGGAATTTAAGCTGGTCTTTATTCAACGATTGAAATGAGCCGCCTTCCTTATTGCCGCCATTGACGTCTGCATATACCGACAGCGCGCTGAAATGCGGATTTGCAGCATTAAAGTCCGAGCCAATCAGCACATCAGCATCCGGCCCGGAACTGTAGGCTTTCCAGGCGAGCGAACCATCATGAAGGTTATAAGCAGCAATAAAACAGCGGATGCCAAACTCCCCGCCGCTACAGCCTGTCAACACCTTGTCGCGAAAAACATGCGGGGCATTGGTATTGGTGGCACCTGTTTGAGGGTCGTTGACCTGAACATCCCATACTTTTTCCCCGGTTTTTGCATCCAGCGCAACCAGCATGCCGTTATTCTGCTGCAACAATATCTTGCCATCGCCATAGCCCAAGCCACGGCTTACATTGTCACAGCAAAGTATCGCCTGTACTGAGGTGTCCTGCTTGGGAAAATACGACCAGATAATTTTCTGGTTATTGTTCAGATCAAGCGCATAGATATTATTCGGAAACGCCGTATGCACATACATGATATTGCCGATAACGAGTGGCGCGCCTTCGTGTCCGCGCGTAACACCGGTAGAAAATTGCCAGGCCAGATGCAGTTTCTTGATATTGCTTTTATTAATCTGGTCTAACCTGCTGTAGGCCTGATTGGCGTAATCTTTGCGCGGACTCGCCCACTGTGCATCATCCTTCATAATCGTTAGCAATTTGTCTTGAGCAAAAGACGGTTTGGCAGCCAAAAGGCTTAATAGGACATTCAGGGATAAAATGGTTTTATTCATATACTTGATTTTGCTTACCTCGGCCACGATTTTTGCGCTTCATATTGCGCCTGGATACTACCTAAGCACAACCTATTTAACAATATCGAATACCAATTCATATCAGGGAACCTAAACGTTTTCTTAAATTCCATAGGTGATGGTGCTGTCCTGCCCATGCTTCAGCTCAGATATAAACGATAAGATTTTTTAAACTCTGCCGTTCCATTATAGTCAAATCAATTTGAGATCGACATTGTGCTAATTGTCAGGGGTAAACCATGAAAAACATGAAAGTATTATGTAGTCTTCTTATATTGGTAGCAGGAATTTTTATCAGTGAGTCTGCGCTGGCTGACCGTGGGCATGGAGGCCATGGCCGTGGCGGGCATGGGCACGTAGGTATTGGTTTATACTTTGGCACGCCGTATCCATATCGATACTATCCGTATCCCTATTACCCATATCCTTATTACCCATATCCTTATTACCCATATGCCTATGATCCTTATGCGTATTATCCACCTGCAGTGACTGTACCATCGCAGCCGCCGGTCTATATCGAAAAGGGAGATGCGCAGTCGGCACCTGACGAGACCGATAGCTATTACTGGTATCACTGTGATAAGCCCGAAGGCTATTACCCTTATATCAAAGAATGTCCTAAAGGATGGCAGCGGGTTTCACCAACGCCACCACCCCAGCCTTAAGTTGGGAGAATGATGATGAAAATCAATCTTAAAGTTGCTTTGGTGGTACCAGCGCTACTGCTTTCAGCCTGTGCATCGGTTCCCAATGGGCCTAGTGCTATGGCACTGCCAGGCACCGGCAAGAACTTTGACCAGTTCAGGTAC
>JBAQME010000108.1:0-19435 GCA_049302535.1 Methylotenera sp. | reverse complement strand
CGTGTCTCGAATTCATCTTGAAGCTTGCGATGCTGCTCGCCGTATAATCTGCTCATAAAGGTTTCCTTTGATGTATTTTGAACAAAAACCTAATTTTTATTTACAACAATACTGCCACGCCCATCATCGCTGATTTCATTAGCGTTAATTTTAAAATTATTTAATTGAACGGTTTGGTATCGATCAAAATAGTCTTTCAAGTCTTTTTCCACACCAAGATCAAATGCCGGTTTTGCTGTGTGTGTTGCACCCCACACCACTTTCACTACGCTGCCATTTTTGACGACCAGTTCACCATTTTTGAATACGTAATCCGGCTTGGCAAACATCGCTTCGCGGTCTGCCAGATCTGTATAAACGGTAATGTCTGCTTTTGCCCCGGTTCCTAAATGGCCACAGTCATTTAAACCGATGAGCTTGCTTGCACCTGCGCGCGTCATGATCGCAATTTCATATAAGCTATATTCGCGGTTCAAGCTGGCCAGGTTGCTCATTGCCTGTGCATCCAGGTTGAGCTTGGCAAACGCTTCATTTCTAAAGGTTTTATCCATCAGCAATCGAATCAAATGCGGATAGCTGGTAAACGGGGCACCGTTAGGGTGGTCGGTTGTCAAGAAGATGCGCCAGGGGTCTTCGACTGAGAGGAAAATCTCTAAGCCAATTGCCCATTGCAAAGCATTGACATAGTTCTGGTCACGGTACTTAAATGGCAATACTCCGCAGCCGGAGTCACACTCAACATCCATGATCACGGATTTTTTGGGGTTTGCATGCTTGGCGTTCAAATGCTGCATCATGGAATCACCTGATGCGGTCACGGTTTGTCCGAACAAAATCTGCCCGACATCGGCGGTAATATGTTTATTCTTATTCAGCGCTTCGGCAATCTGTGCGGCGGCCGATGAAAATTTCTTGTCGCCTTCAGTGCCGTAACTGTGAAACTGAATGTGTGTGAGGTGCATGGGCAAGCCATTGCTGGCGCTCATAGTGTTCAGTGTGGTTTCAAAGTTACCTGCGGCCCCCAGGTTGTTACAGTGCACGTGCAGCGGTTTGGCAATTCCAAGCTCATGAACAGCACGGCTTAAGCTTTGCAGAATTTCACGCGGACTCACCTGATAGTGCACATTATTTTCGTCCAGATTCAATCGACGTTGATTGAATTTGAAAGCGTTAATGCCACCGGGGTTGACTACCTTGATGCCGATTGCCTGGGTTGCGTGCAGTATCCAGGCTACGTAGTCGTTAATCGCTTTTTGGTCTAGACCTTTGTTTTTCTGGGCTGCCAGCAGGCGCAGGAAATAATCGTCATTGCCGAGCATGGCGTAGCCGCCTTTATCTATCATCGGCGTGTCGCCCATCTCCAGATGCGCCTGACGCGCATTGACCGGTGAGATCGCGGGTTCAAAAGCGGCAGTGTAGCCCATTTCGATATACCTAAAGCCGGTGTCCGTCGTGCTGGGTGTCGCGTGATGGCTGCAATGCGGTGTGCAGATATGCGCTTCTGGCTCACTCAGGTTTTTAGTTTCCTGAGCCTGCTTTTGCTGGTGCTGTTCTTGATATTCTGGCAGCATCATGCGGGCAATATTGATTTTTCCGCCACCAATATGGCTGTGCATGTCAATTGCGCCGGCCATCACCACTTTGCCGGTTAAATCAAAAGTCTGGCTGATTTTCCCTTCATCCAGAGGTTTGGGCACAATACGTCCCTGATAGATGTATATATCTTCAATTACGCCATCTTTACTGTGCGCAGGGTCGTAAATTTTTCCATTTTTAAGTAAGGTAATCATGCTAAATGAACATTCAAAAGTTCTGCCTCAATTTTTGTGATGACATCGTTTAAACTTGGTAAATCGCTGTCGCGTACCTTTTTTAACGGTAGTGTGATCGAGCTATCTACACGGAACATCTGACCACCATGGTCAATGCCAGGAATGCCTACCGGAATAAACACATCAGGAGTTCGGTCAAATTGCATGCTAGGGTGCCCAATTACGATAGTAGGGGCTTCAGTATCGGGAGCCGGGTGCGGGTTAAATGTGCTGACCCATAGTAAAACATCGCAATTGGATAATTGCTTTTGCGTTGAATAGTGATAGGTATCGTATTCAGGTTTGCCGTTGAGGTGGCGGTTTCTGGTTGGGTAGCCACTGAGCCAGGTGCTGGTGTTATTTACAGAGGTGTCGCCATCACCTGAGTTTAGCGGCAAGCCAGCTGCGCGTGAGGTCTCGTTTAATTTGTTAATCAACTGTGTAATACTTTGCACAGTAAGTTCTGCATGCGGGAATTTTAAGCAACTTGCTGACCAAACCACGACTGCATATTGTGCGGCTTTTAATTTTTCTAAAATTGTCAGCAATGTGGAAACTGACAAGCCGGCTATATGTTCAGTACTTATTTTTTTGTTATTGAGTAGCGCGTTTAACGCATTGATGATTTCAGGCAGTTGCGCTATGTCTGCGGGAATTATCGTTGGCTGTGAGCCATTAGGTGCAATGCCTGCTTTGGTATTTTCAGCCAGTACACCCAGGTATATTACTTCCGGTGAAGATTTGTTGAAAAGGTTGTCGGAGTTCCATACCAGTTTTTCAAAAAAACGTGGGTGGCTACTTGTAATATCAGTACCAATCGCCAATATAACGTCAGCACGGTTTTTAACTTCAGAAAGTGTTGTGGTAAGCCAGCCGCTGTTTTGCATGGTTAAGGTGTTGCGTACGGTGGCTTCGCTATGCAGATGGTCTAATGTCGCATTGGTTTTTTCTGCCAGGCGTAACATTGCGCGCATGCCTTGAACTTCTGTACCCAGTCCCGCAAATAACGGCTGCTTGCTGCCGCGTAAAATATTAGCTGCTGCGCTGATGGCGCTATCCAGGTCAGTCGATTGACCTTTTATGCAAGGGGCGGCAGCAGGAGTGGTTTTAAGAGATTGCTCAAAAAAAGTAACGCCTTTAACACAGCCATTTTGCAGTGTGGATATGGGGGCTGTATTCAACGTTACATCGTCGCAAAGCAAACCACAGGCAGGGCAGGTAACGCTAAGCTGGGTGGCGGTGTAATTGGAGTTTTTCATATGGGTGTCAATTCTGCCACATTGGCGAGATATTCTAAACCGGTTTTATAAAAACATATGTTAAAAGTTGGTTTATTTTAAGCGCTAAAAATGGTATTTTAACGGTCTTTTCAATAAGTTAATTTAACGGAGTAGTTATGGCAATTCAACGTACGCTTTCTATCATCAAACCTGATGCAGTTGCAAAAAATGTTATCGGTAAAATTTACACACGTTTTGAAAACGCAGGTTTGAAAATTGTTGCGGCAAAAATGGCACAATTAACACAAGCTGAAGCAGAAGGTTTCTATGCTGTGCACAAAGAGCGTCCTTTCTTTAAAGACCTGGTTAAATTCATGATCTCAGGCCCTGTAATGATTCAGGCTTTGGAAGGTGAAAACGCAGTGCAAGTAAACCGTGATTTGATGGGCGCTACTAACCCTAAAGAAGCAGCAGCAGGTACTATCCGTGCTGACTTTGCTGAAAGCATCGATGCTAATGCAGTTCACGGTTCTGATTCTGCAGAAAATGCAGCAATCGAAATCAAATACTTCTTTGGTTAATAGTTAACTGAAGTAACTTAAGGCAAAATAATTTTGGTCAATCTGCTCAATTTTAATCAACAACAACTAGCTCAATGGTTCGCTGAAAGAGGCGAGAAGCCTTTTCGCGCCAAGCAGTTGATGCGCTGGATGCATCATTTCGGTGTGTATGATTTTGAGCAGATGACTGATATTGCCAAAAGCCTGCGCGAGAAACTGGCCGCCGAGGCGGAAATAGTTTTGCCAACCGTGCAGCACGAACAAATATCAAATGACGGAACACGTAAGTGGCTAATCGGTGCTGATGCCGCCAATAGTATTGAAACCGTGTTTATTCCGGAAGATGATCGCGGTACTTTGTGTGTTTCCAGTCAGGTAGGCTGTGCACTGGAGTGCACATTTTGCTCTACCGGCCGCCAGGGTTTTAACCGGAATTTAAGTGTTTCTGAAATTATAGGCCAGTTGGCCATCGCTGATCGCTCATTACGCCAGAAGAGCGGCTACGACATGCTGCCGGCAGGTGAGCGCATTATCAGCAATGTGGTAATGATGGGTATGGGTGAGCCTTTGTCAAACTATGACAATGTAGTCACTGCGATGCAGATCATGCTGGATGACAGCGCTTATGGCTTAAGCCGGCGCCGTGTTACGCTTTCCACCAGCGGATTGGTGCCTGCAATGGATAGATTGAAGGAAGATTGTCCGGTAGCGCTGGCTGTTTCACTGCATGCACCGAATGATGCATTGCGTGACGTGATTGTGCCGATTAACAAGAAATACCCGCTTAAAGAATTGATGGCGGCGTGTAACCGGTACCTGGAAAAAGCCCCGCGCGATTTTGTGACATTTGAATATGTGATGCTGGATGGTGTGAATGACACAGTAGAGCATGCCCATCAATTACTGGAACTCGTCAAAAATGTGCCTTGTAAGTTTAATTTAATTCCATTTAATCCTTTTCCTAATAGCGGGTACGAGACTTCAAAGCCTAGCCATGTGCGCGTATTCCGCGATATCCTGATGCAGGCAGGTTATGTGGCGACTGTACGAAAAACCCGTGGTGAGGATATTGATGCGGCTTGCGGTCAGCTAGCTGGTAAAGTGCTGGATAAAACAAAACGTACTTCCAAGCGAATTTCAATTGAGGCAATTACATGAACAAGATGAGTTTTAGTAAATTAGTTTTAATTGCGTTGATTTCTTTAATAAGTGTTGGTTGCGCCAGCCAGCAACAGCAGGAAATAGAGGATAAGAATTTAAAGGCACGTGCACGGTCGCATACGGATTTGGGTGCGTACTATTATCAACAAAGGCAATTGGAAATTGCTTTAGGTGAGTTTACAACCGCTGCAAAAATAGACCCTAATTTCGGTCTGGCCTATAACGGATTGGGATTGGTGCATTCGGCACTTGGTCAGGATGATCTTGCTGAAGTGAATTTCAGAAGGGCGCTGCAAATTGAGCCCAATAATTCCGAGTCTCACAATAATTTTGGCGGTTTTTTATGTGCCAGAAACCGTATTGATGAGTCAATTAAAGAGTTTATGGCCGCTGTAAGAAATCCATTGTACGCAACGCCGGTAGTAGCTTACACCAATGCTGGCATCTGCTCGTTGCGTAAGCAGGACGTGATTAATGCTGAAGCTTATTTTCAGAAGGCATTGCAAATCGATCCATTATCCAACACGGCAGCATATCAGTTGGCTTCAATTCAATTTAAGCGTAGTGACATGGTTTCCGCTAAAAATACATTGCAAAATGTAATGTTGAGTCAACCGACACCTGATATGTTATGGTTGGCTATACAAATTGCTCGCGCACTGGGTACCAAGGATGATGAGGCGAGTTATGCATTGGAATTAAGACGTCGATATCCTGATTCAGAGCAAGCTAAGTTGTTACAGAGCGGAAAATAGTCATGACAGAATCACAAGAAATAGAGATTGAGAAACCTGGTGATGATTTGCAAAGTCGTCAGGAATCATTAGGTGCAGTGTTTCTGGCAGCGAGAATTGCCAAGAAGCTTTCACAACAAGATGTTTCCAATAATTTGCGTTTTAGCATTAAACAAATCGATGCCTTGGAAAATAATGCGTTTGATTTGTTGCCGGATGCAGTGATTACCCGGGGGTTTATCCGTAACTATGCACGACTGTTAGAGATAGATGCGGAACCATTGCTGGCGAGTTATCGTGCAAGCGTCGCGGATGATTCACATAAGGGTATCACCGTGCGGTCATCTATGCACCCTGTACAGTTAACTAAAGATAGCCAACCTTGGCTAAAGTATGTATTAGGTAGTATTTTGGTCTTGTTGTTTTTGTTGGCTTGGTTTTTTTATATGGATTACAAGCCCAAGCTGACAAATGCCGCGATAGAAAAAGCACCGGAAGCTGTAGTGGAAAATAAAACATCCGTTGCAATGCCTTTACCAGAAGTCGCTTTACCTGCCGCAGAGCGTCAAACAGATGGTAGCGAGATTGCTACCGGTGGTGTCGATGGTGCCAATCCTCAAATGAGTGATACTCAAGCTACTGACACTCTTGCTGGCTATGCCAAATCCTTGGGTGCTTCTGCTGCGCAGACTGATTTGAAATTGCCAGCCGAAAGTAAAAAAATAGATGCTATAAAAGAAGCTGAGCCGAAAGAAATTAAGCCAAAAGAAGTGAAACCAGGCGATGTTAAACCAAGCGACGTTAAATCAGGTGAAGTTAAACCAACTGAAGTTAAACCAGCAGTACAGCAAGTTTTAGCGGCGCAGCCGTCTCAGGTAGCTGCTGCAAACTCAGCGGATAGAACTGTGAACATGACATTTTCTGATCGAACCTGGGTAAGTGTGACGGATAAGTCAGGTAAAGTGATTTATGAAAAATTGTCACGCAATGGCGATGCGGAAACCATCAATGGTAAGCCACCATTCAATATGGTCATTGGCAATGCCGGTGCGACAAAACTCAGTTTTTCCGGTCAGAATGTCGATTTGACAACACATACAAAAAATAATGTTGCGCGTATTACCCTGGAGTAGTCATTGAGTTTGTCTATACAAATTAAACCACGTCATACATTGCAGGTAATGATAGGCCATGTGCCAGTAGGCGGTGGTTTGGAAAATACAGTACCGGCTCCAGTGGTAGTGCAAAGCATGACTAATACGGACACTGCTGATGCTGTTGCAACGATTAAGCAAGTGTTTGAGTTATGGCAAGCGGGATCTGAAGTGGTACGTATTACCGTGAATTCTCCTGAAGCTGCAGCGCAAGTGGCTAATATCCGGCGCGGGTTGGATGCCTTAGGTTGTAATGTGCCGTTAGTGGGCGATTTTCACTACAACGGGCACAAGCTGCTGGCGCAATATCCTGACTGTGCCGAAGCGCTGGCAAAATACCGGATTAACCCTGGCAATGTGGGCAAAGGCTCCAAGCGTGATGAGCAGTTTGCAGCCATGATAGAAGCCGCCATCCGCTATAAAAAAGCGGTGCGTATCGGCGTGAACTGGGGTAGCCTGGATCAAGCCAAGATGGCACAGATGATGGATGATAATGCCAAGCTTGCAACGCCGCTGACTTCAGATGCGCTCATGCGCGAGGCGTTGATTCAATCCGCACTTGAAAGTGCAGCGCAGGCTGTGGCGTTAGGCTTGTCACCTAATCAGATTATTATTTCCTGTAAAGTGAGTGATGTGCAGGATCTGGTAAAAGTCTATGCGGAATTAGCTAAGCGTTGTGACTATCCTTTGCATTTAGGATTGACTGAAGCGGGCATGGGGTCAAAAGGTATAGTGGCTTCAACCGCGGCACTCGCACTATGTTTACAGCAAGGTATCGGCAACACTATTCGCGTCTCCCTGACGCCGGAACCAAACGAGTCACGCACTAAAGAAGTAATAGTTGCACAGGAAATCCTGCAAACGATGGGTATACGTTCCTTTACCCCGCTGGTAACCGCCTGCCCGGGTTGCGGCCGTACTACCTCGACTTATTTCCAGGAACTTGCTATGCAGATTCAAAGCTACCTGCGCAACCAGATGCCGGTGTGGCGCGGAAAATACGCCGGTGTTGAAAACATGAGCGTGGCTGTGATGGGTTGCGTTGTGAATGGCCCCGGTGAATCAAAACTCGCCAATATCGGCATCAGTCTGCCTGGTACGGGTGAGGTACCGGTTGCGCCGGTGTTTGTGGATGGTGAAAAAACGGTAACGTTAAAAGGTGACAATATCGCTCAGGAGTTTCAGGCCATTGTCGAAGACTATGTGCAAAAGAATTATGCTGAAGGCGGAAAGTTGCGCGTTAATACCGTTCAAAAAACAATTCCGATACAAGCTGTAAATTAATAATAGATAATAATTAAAAATTCATGAGTAACAAATTTCAAAGCATTAAGGGCTTCTACGACATTCTGCCGGAAGCAACACCATTATGGTTTAAGCTGGAAGACACGGCACGCCGTGTTCTAGCGCAGTATGGCTATAAGAATATCCGCATGCCCCTGGTGGAGCCGACCGAGCTTTTCGTGCGCAGTGTGGGCGAACATACCGATATCGTAGAAAAAGAAATGTATGCATGGGAAGATGCGCTTAACGGCGATAAATTGACCCTGCGCCCAGAGGGAACTGCGGGCTGTGTGCGTGCGGTGGTAGAGCATAATCTTACCTACAATGGCCCGCTGCGCCTTTGGTATAGCGGTGCGATGTTCCGGCATGAGAATGTGCAGAAAGGCCGTCAGCGCCAGTTTCACCAGATTGGTGTTGAAGCCTTCGGTTACGATACGCCGGAAGTGGATGCCGAGCAAATAGTCCTGTTGGCTAGGCTCTGGCGCGAGTTGGGTATTCAGGATGTGGAGCTGCAAATCAACAGTATCGGCGATGCGCATGAACGCGCTGAATATCGCAATGTCCTGATTGCCTATTTTGAGCAGCATGCCGATTTGCTGGACGAAGATTCCAAGCGCCGCTTGCATACTAATCCGTTGCGCATCCTGGATACCAAGAATCCACGCATGCAGGCATTGTGCGAAGCTGCTCCGAAATTAATAGATTGCCTGGGTGATGAGACCCGCGCACATTTTGATGGCCTGTGTAAAAGGCTGACTGAGGCAGGTGTACCGTATAAAATTAACCCGCGCCTTGTGCGCGGTCTGGATTATTACAATCGCACGGTATTTGAATGGGTTACCACCAAATTAGGCGCACAGGGAACGATTGCCGGCGGCGGCCGTTACGATACTCTGGTTGAGAGGCTTGGTGGAAACGCAACGCCTGCCTGCGGCTTTGGTATTGGTCTGGAGCGTGTATTTTTATTGTTGCAGGAGTACGGTGTTTCCGCATCAGATGCGCCGGATGTTTATCTGGTGAACGTCGGCGAACTGGCTGAAGCGGCAGCCTTTGCCATTGCCGAGCAACTGCGAAATGCCGGTATACAAGTGGTATTGCATGCAGGCGGCGGCAGTTTTAAATCGCAAATGAAAAAAGCCGATAGAAGTTTAGCTAAGTACGCTTTAATATTGGGTGATGATGAGGTCAATAATCAGCAGGTGACATTAAAGCCCATGCAGTTGGAAGTAACTAATGAACCAGGGCTGAAAGCCGGGCAATTGCAGTGCAGTGTTGAAGATGCAATTAAGATACTAACGGCAAATAAAAGTTAAACATTATTTGCAAAATTATTAAGCGCGTAAGTTTTACACATCATATTGAGCTAACATGACCGTCGACTTACAAATTGAGCAGCCCGTTAAAGCGCAGCCGTTATTGCAGCTGGAGCATGTGAGCGTGTCGCCTAAAAAAATGCCCGGGCGTTTGTTGGTGAATGATGTCAGTTTTAGCATCGAAGCCGGCAAAACCACCTGTGTGGTCGGCGAGTCCGGTAGTGGAAAAAGCCTGACAGCACTATCTGTGATGGGTTTGCTGTCTAATCAGTTGCAGTTAAATTCAGGCAGGATTTTGTTTAATGACACGAAATCAGGTGTTCTGGATTTAACTTCACTGAATGACGAGAGCTTGCGAAAACTGCGTGGCGAGAAAATTGCCATGATTTTCCAGGAGCCGATGACATCGCTGAATCCTGTTCTCACCGTAGGTTATCAAATTGGCGAAAGCCTCACTACCCACCTTGGCCTTAAAGGTGGACGCTTAAAAAATAAAATCGCAAGTTTACTGGAAATGGTTGGTATTGCCCCGGGCCGGGCGAATAGTTATCCGGATGAACTGTCCGGCGGGCAGCGTCAGCGCGTGATGATTGCCATGAGCATTGCCTGCGAACCGCGCCTATTGATTGCAGATGAGCCTACAACCGCGCTGGATGTGACGGTCCAGGCACAAATCCTGACGTTACTGGATGACCTCAAAACACGCATGAATATGGGTATGTTGTTTATTACTCACGATTTTGGCGTGGTTGCCGACATTGCCGATAATGTAGTGGTTATGTTCAGGGGTGAAATTGTTGAATCCGGTACTAGGGAACAGGTGCTGGGTAATCCGCAGCATCCCTATACGCAAGCTTTGCTGGCATGTGTGCCGGATGCTGAAGGTAAAAAAGCACTGAAGCCGATTGATTATGCATGGTTGGCTGATGATGAAATGCAAGCGCTGGCGGATGAGGCAATGCAATGAGCGAAGATATTCTAGTAGCCAGGCACTTGGTTAAAACTTACACGCAACGCAGCGGCAGGTTCGGCTTTGGTACGGCATCAGTGCAGGCATTGAATGACGTTAGTATCAATCTGCGTGCAGGGACTACTCTGGCCGTTGTAGGTGAATCTGGCAGCGGTAAATCCACGTTAGCACGTTGTCTGTTACAATTACAACCCTTGGATAGCGGCGAAGTGCTGTTTTTAGGGCAGGATTTAGCCAAAATGCATGCTTCCGAACTCAGGGAAGTGCGGAAAAACCTGCAAATGGTGTTTCAAGATCCGTTTGCATCGCTTAATCCACGTATGCGTGTGGGTGAAATAGTCGGTGAAGGGTTGCTTATACATGGCCTTGGAAGCGCTGCTGAACAGCAGAAAAAAGTAGTGGCTATGTTAAAGCGCGTTGGCTTGAGTGAAGCGGATATGCAGAAATACCCGCATGAATTTTCAGGCGGGCAAAGGCAGCGCATAGGCATTGCGCGGGCTTTGGTGTTGCACCCTATGGTGGTCGTCTGTGATGAGCCGGTATCTGCGTTGGATGTGTCGATTCAGGCGCAAATTTTGTTGCTGCTCAAGGAGTTGCAGCAGGAAATGGCGCTGAGCTACATTTTTATCAGCCATGATTTGCGTGTGGTGCGCCACATCGCAGATGATATTGTGGTGATGTACCAAGGCCAAGTGGTGGAGCGGGGCGCGGTGGCTGATATTTACAGGCAGCCACAACATAGTTATACACAAAACTTGCTGGCGGCAATTCCAGGCAAAAAAGTTGTGAACGGGTAAACTGGCGACAAATAGGTAATTAATAGATTTACATAAGATTGGGATATGAAATGGCATACGATTTAGAAGAGCAAGAGCAGTTAGATGAATTAAAAGCATGGTGGAAGACCTACGGAAAAATGATAAGTAATGCCGTGCTGGCATTACTAGTCGGTTATGCGGCTTATCAAGGCTGGAAATACTATCAAACGAAACAGGCGGTCGAGGCATCAAGTGAATATCAGGCATTACAAGTAACTGATGAGAAGGACTTGAAAGCGATACAGACTAAATCAGCTGTGATTATCGATAAATATAACGCAACGCCTTACGCCGGGCGTGCCGCCTTGTTTGCAGCTAAAGCCAATTACCAGGCCAATGATACAAAAAGTGCAAAAGCACAATTGGAATGGGCGATTAAAAATGCGAAAGAAACGTCTGTCAGCGCAATTGCCAGTTTGCAATTGGCTAATATCCTTGCCGAAGAAAAAGATTACCAAGCCGCATTAAAATTGCTGGAAGCACCGCATGATGCAGGATTTGATGGCTTGTTTTCTGACTTAAAAGGTGACGTTTTAGTCGGCCTCGGTAAAAACATTGAAGCAAAAGCTGCATATGAACATGCGCTCACTAAATTGGATGCGCAAGGCAAATATCATACGCTGACGCAACAAAAATTAGAGGCATTAGGTTAAAAATTGACGCAATTTACTGAAAAATCAAAGTTTGCACTGCTATTAGCCAGCTTATTGCTGCTGGTATCTTGCACCACCATTACAGACCTTAAAACTGACATATCTGAACGGGTTTTTGGTCGTGAAGAGACCAACCCTCCCGAGCCGCTAGCAGAGATTAAGGAAACTGCCAGTGCAAAAATATTATGGCAAGCTAAAGTAGGTGACGCAGGGAACTTTGAGTTCACACCTGCCACAGAGGCTGGCTATGCCTATGTGGCAGGTGCTGATGGTGAATTAAGTAAATTGGACGTGATTAACGGTAACCAGGCTTGGCGTGTCAATGTAGGTGAGAAACTGACTGGTGGCGTCGGTGTAGGTGGCAGCCTGGTGGTTGTTGGCACGCAAAAAGGTATTCTTTACGCTTACGATATTGCGGGCAAGCTGCAGTGGAAATCAAGATTAAGCAGTGAAGTATTAAGCGCGCCTAGATATTACGACGGGTTGGTTGTCGTACGAACCGGGGATAGCCGCATTTACGGTATCAATGCCAATGATGGCAGCCGTAAATGGGTTTATGACCGTACCAGCCCTGCATTGACTTTGCGCAGTAGTGCGGGCGTTGTTATTGATGGCGGTGCTGTGTATGCGGGTTTTGCCGGCGGTAAATTGATAGCGATTCGTGCAGACAATGGAAAAATGTTATGGGAAGCTTCTGTTGCGCAACCTAAGGGTGTGACAGAGATAGAGCGTATTGCAGACATTACCAGCCTGCCCGTGGTAGATGGACCATTGGTTTATGCGGTTGCTTATCAAGGACGCATAGCCGCAGTGGATAGGGCAACCGGGCGCGTAATATGGAATCGTGATATATCAAGCTTGTCTGGTTTAAGTGCAGAAGATGCGCGAATTTTCGTGTCGCATGCAATGGGTTCAGTGTATGCGCTTGATTACACTACGGGTAAGACTTTCTGGCGTCAGGGAACGCTTAAAAATCGTCACTTGACAGCACCGGTGCCTATGGGTGCCTGGGTTGCAGTTGGTGACATTGAAGGTAATGTGCATTTTTTAAGTCGCGAAGACGGTGCATTTAGCGCTAGAGTCAAAACCGGCACTAGCGAAATCTTGCCGCAAATGGCGCTAATAAATAGCAATACGCTGTTGGCACAGTCGCGCGATGGCGGTGTTTATGCAATACAAATCAAATAATTAAGTAGCTGCGTCGGCATGATCGCTTAAAGCTTTTTCATGCCCTGTAACTACAACTCAAAAAAATAACTTAGCTTGATAAGATTTTAAAGATCATTTAGCTTAAGCCCTATATAGAAGGCTCATATGATACCTACCATTGTACTGGTTGGCCGACCCAATGTTGGCAAGTCAACCTTATTTAACCGGCTTACCAAAAGCCGTGATGCACTTGTTGCAGATTTGCCCGGATTAACACGTGATCGACATTACGGTCGTGGTGTCGGCGCAAGCCAGCCGTATTTGGTTGTTGATACCGGTGGTTTTGAGCCCAATACCGATAGCGGCATCCTTAAGGCGATGGCAAAGCAAACGCTACAGGCGATTGATGAAGCGGACGCCATAATCTTCCTCGTTGATGGGCGCCAGGGCGTTTCTCCGCAAGACATGGAAATTGCTAATCGCTTACGCAAATGCAAATGTCCTGTATTGCTGGCGGTGAATAAAACTGAAGGTATGCAGAAGGCTATTGTCAGTGCTGACTTTCATGAACTAGGTTTGGGTTATCCGCTTTCAATTTCTTCAGCACACGGTGAAGGTGTGCGCGATATCATTGAACTTGCCTTGGAAAACTTTAAGGTGGTTGAAGATGAGCCTACAACAGACTACACGGGCGATAAAATACCTAAAGTCGCGATTGTAGGACGGCCCAATGTGGGTAAATCTACACTGGTTAATGCCTTACTAGGCGAGGAACGCGTCATTGCGTTTGATGAACCAGGCACTACCCGCGATTCTATTCATATTGATCTGGAAAAAAACGGCAAGCACTATACGCTGATCGACACTGCCGGCGTACGCAAGCGCGGCCGCGTCTTTGAATCAATTGAAAAATTCTCGGTGATTAAAACGATTCAGGCCATTGAAGAAGCCAATGTGGTGATGTTGGTGGTGGATGCGCAAGAAGGGATTACCGAGCAGGATGCACATGTGGCGGCTTATATTCTGGATGCAGGGCGTGCGCTGGTAGTAGCTATCAACAAATGGGATGGCCTCAAGGATGACGAGCGCGATTGGATCAAGCGCGAAATTGACCGTAAATTGCAGTTTCTGGATTTTGCCGAGTTCCACTATATTTCAGCGTTACGTAAAAAAGGTTTGCCGGAGTTATTCAAGTCGGTAGATGTTGCCTATAAAGCTGCATTTGCAAAACTGGCTACACCGCAACTCACGCGTGTGCTGATCGATGCCATGCAGCAGCACCAGCCGCCAATCAGTAAAGGCATACGTCCTAAATTGCGTTACGCACACCAGGGTGGCAGCAATCCGCCGATTGTTGTGATTCATGGCAGCCATGTGGACGGTGTGAAAGATGCCTATACGCGCTTTCTGGAAAAAACATTCCGTAGAACATTCCAGCTTTCCGGTACGCCGCTAAGAGTGCAGTATAAACAAGGTGCCAACCCATTTGCTGAAGATGAAGACAAGCGTAAGCCGGGCGAGGGTATTGTAAGCATGCGCCGCCGTAAAACCGCGCAACGTGCCGAGCTGAAAGCTAAAAAAGACGCTGAGGATAAAGACAGAAGTGCCAAGAAACGTTAATTAAGTAACGTTAAATCCTGAAAGCGTCTGGGTAATTTAAAGATTGGGATATTTTTCCAGCGTTTTGTTTTCCTTGGGCAGTTCATAAGGGTCTGCAACATATGCAGGCCCTTTCATAATCATCACGACAACACACCCGATTGCTGTCGCCCCCACAAAGAACCAGTAACTAAAAAGGATGCCAAGACATTGGTAAATGATTTTTTGCTGTTCCGGACTTAACGTTTCATTGTTGAAATAAATAAACAATATTGCAGCGCATGGTATTGCCGTGCCAGCAGCAAATAATAATGGTATTTTTTTGAATAAAACCCACTCAAAACCCGATGGCGTTTTAATAAATCCCGGAAGTTTATTAAAGTATCTCATTATTTGAATGGATTAGATTTTCAGTAATTGGTTCAGTATAAACTTTCCCAGAACTTCCACCATACGCGCTCGTCAGTTGGAGCACTTTTGGCTAACATGGCGCTATTGGGGTAATTGGTTTGTAAAATGCGCATCGTGTCATTCTTCAAGTCATCCAACCCCATCAAATCGTAAGCGCTAATCATAATGACCAGGGCCTCTTCAACGCTTGGAGATTGAGGATAATTTTCCAACACGTATTTGGTGCGGTTGACAGCAGCAAGGTAAGCCTGGCGTTTCATGTAATAGCGCGCCACATGCAGTTCATGTTCGGCCAAGCTGTTGGCCAAATATACCATGCGCTGTGTAGCATCCTTGGCGTAGCGACTATTTGGATAGCGGGTAACGAGATCCTTGAATGTCATGAAGGAATCACGCAAAGCACGAGGGTCGCGGTCACTGATTTGCTGTTTTGAAAGCTTTTCAACAATGCCGCGTTCGTTGAAAATAGATAGCCCTTTTAGGTAATAGGCATAATCAACATTTGGATGATTGGGGTGCAGTTTAATAAAACGGTCTGCAGCTGCCACCGCTAATACAGGATCCTGTTTTTTGTAGTGAGCGTAGGCAGTTTCAAGCTGTGCCTGCGTGGCAAATTTTCCATGCGGGTAGCGTGATTCAAGTTTCTGGAAATAGACGATGGCTTTATCGTAATCTTTATCTGTCATTTTTTCAGCGCCCATTTGATAGATGCGTTCAGCAGACAGGCCTTTGGTGTCGTCAACCTCAGTTGGGTCGCCAAAAATGGCGCATGCATTGAGTAACAAGGTAAACGTTAAAATTAAGATATACTTCATGCCAAAACCACCTTTAAGAATTTGCAATAATTATAACCGATGACAGACACTACTCCACAATCTCTTAGCAATTCACTTGCGCTTACTATTCCTCACGATTTGGGCGGTTTGCGCCTGGATGTTGCTTTGCAACGTATATTACCGGAACATTCCCGTTCACGTTTGCAGGCCTGGATTAAAGAAGGGCTGGTCACTGTAGACGAGAAACCCAGCACTGCCAAGACTAAAGTTTGGGGTGGTGAACGTGTGGTGGTCGAGGTGCAGGCCAAGCCGGAGCTTCATGCGTTTAAAGCGCAGGACATTCCACTTGATATTGTGTATGAAGATGATCATATCCTGGTAGTTAATAAACCGGCGGGCATGGTGGTGCATCCGGCCGCAGGCAATTGGGAGGGTACCTTACTCAATGCCTTGCTGTTTCATGCGCCGCAGTTACATGATGTGCCTCGTGCAGGCATTGTGCATCGCCTGGATAAAGACACCAGCGGCTTGCTGGTTGTGGCTAAAACCCTGAATGCGCAAACGCATCTGGTGCGACAGTTGCAGGCGCGCACGGTAAAACGGGAATATCGTGCGATTGTATGGGGGCAGTTGTGGCGCAATGGCGTGGTTGACCAGCCGATAGGACGTGACCCCAGGTCTCGCACCAAGATGGCGATTAACCGCATGGGTAAACCAGCGGTCACGCGTTATGAAATATTGGAGCGTTTTTCAGTGCAAACCTATTTGCGCTGTAATCTGGAAACAGGACGTACACATCAAATTCGTGTTCATATGCAGTTCCTGAAAGCGCCATTGGTTGGCGACCCTGTGTACGGTTATCGCGGCATAGTGCCGATTCGCGCGATGACACAAACGCTGCGTGATGCGGTGAGTAATTTTCATCGCCAGGCCCTGCACGCAATCAAATTAGGTTTGATTCATCCGGCTACCAATGAGTTTGTCGAGTGGCAAATTGAATTGGCTGACGATATGAAAGCGTTGTTGGAAGCCATGCGCCATGAAGATGTGCGAGAAGACGAAGAAGAGTTTGAGTTGAGCATGGAACCGTACCTCGCCGATGAAGATTATGAATACGATGAAGATGAAGAATTTGACGATATTGAAGAAGATGATGGTGATATAGAGCCGGAAGATGACGTTTGAATTCGAATGTTAAGAAGGGCTTGGATGATGACAGGTAAACTTGATTTTATTACGCCAAACTGGCCTGCCCCTAAGCATGTAAAAGCCTTGCAAACCACACGGACTGGTGGCGTAAGTACAGTGCCCTATGCAAGTCTCAACTTGGGTGCGCACGTTAATGATGACCCGATTGCAGTGGCGAAAAACCGTCAATTACTGAGCCCATATTTACCCAGTGAGCCGGTATGGGTCAATCAAGTGCACGGTATAGCTGTGATTGATGCCGCCACAAGCGGCTGCCTGGAAAACGCTGATGCAGCCTTTACCAATAAACCCAATGTTGTTTGTGTGACCATGACCGCAGATTGCTTGCCGGTATTGCTTTGTGATAAAAAAGGTAGTGTGGTTGCTGCTGTACATGCCGGATGGCGGGGGTTGTGTGATGGCGTGATTGAAGCGGCGATAACTAAAATGCAGGTACCGGCGAGCGAAATTTTAGCCTGGCTTGGGCCTGCAATCGGCCCTGATGCGTTTGAGGTAGGTGATGATGTGCGCGAACAGTTTATCGCAAAAGATAGTCAGGCTGCATTGGCGTTTAAACCGCGAGGGGATAAATGGCTATGCAATATGTATTTGATCGCAAAACAACGTTTAAATGCGCAGGGCGTGACGGGGATTTACGGTGCAGGGGTGAATGAAGACTTCTGTACTTACACGGATGAAGCCCGATTTTTTTCATTCAGGCGCGACAATGCTACCGGACGCATGGCGACAATGATTTGGCTAGAACCTGTTTCTAAATGATGGCCTAGTTGGCCATTAACAACTTAGCTAATTAACAACTTAGCTAAGTTATAATAGCGGTAATTATTTTTTATTCTAAGTGTTGCATGACAATCCCCGATTTTTCCATTTTAGTTTGGATTATTGTTTCCAGCTTTGCTGGAGGCGTATTGAGCGTTTCCTTGGCTGCTGTATTTGCACTTAACTTGCGCACGGCCTGGATTCCCATGCTGGTCAGTTATGCAATTGGTGCAATGCTAGGTGCGGTATTTTTAGAGATTTTGCCACATGCATTTAAAGAAGCGTCTAGTGTGGAAAGTATTTCAGCGACTTTATTGCTTGGCTTGTTGCTGTTTTTTGTACTTGAAAAACTGGTGATTTGGCGCCACTGTCATGGTAATCATTGTGAAGTGCATGCGATCCATACTGAGGCTGATTGCCCGGATGTAAGCCATGGCAATGCAAAAGAGGGCGGTGCTAGGTTCCGGCCGGTAACATCGCATGCGCCATCAATTGTTCAAAGCCACGCGCATGTGCATAGCCACCATGATAGCGGCCGCAGCGGTATGATGATTATGATAGGCGATACCTTCCACAATTTTGTGGATGGCGTTCTGATTGCCGCCGCATTTTTAGTCGATGTGAAACTTGGCGTGGTGACGGCATTAGCGATTATTTCGCATGAAATTCCGCAAGAGGTTGGTGATTTCTTGATTCTGTTGCACTCAGGGTATAGCAAAAAACAGGCGTTTATTTTTAACCTGGTTTCAAGTCTAGCAACTTTAATAGGCGGTTTGATTGCATACTTTGCTTTGCAGTTTGTGATGAGCTGGATACCCTATATTTTAGGGCTGGCCGCGGCAAGTATGCTGTATGTGGCAGTAGCGGATTTGATCCCGAGCTTACACAAGCGTACCGAATTAAAGGCTACAGTGGGTCAGGTGTTACTCATCAGTCTGGGTATTTCCACTATCTGGCTTGCGCACATCCTGCTCGAGTAATTGTCTGTTTTTGTAATGACGTCGATGCTTTACACCAAGAACCCATAAAAACAAGGCGCAGGGTAACAGGCCATAGAATACAAAAGTCAGCAAACCGGCGGTGATTGACTTTTCTGTCGCTGCCATCAGGATGACAACGTACATCCAACCTATGGCAATGATATACATGACGCAATAGTACACATTTTTTTAAGTTTTATTAGGTTTTTATGACAACTAGAAATTCCACACCAAAAGTAGGTTTTGTTTCCTTAGGCTGCCCCAAGGCAGGTTCTGATGCCGAGCGTATTCTTACGCAATTGCGTGCCGAAGGCTATGAAATTTCGGGCAGTTATGATGAAGCCGACTTGGTAGTGGTCAATACCTGCGGCTTTATTGATAGTGCGGTAGAAGAGTCGCTGGATGCGATTGGCGAGGCAATTAATAAAAACGGCAAAGTGATTGTCACAGGTTGCCTGGGCGCCAAAGCCGGCGTGGTGGAAGCAGCACACCCAAGCGTGCTGGCGGTTACCGGACCGCATGCGCTGGAAGAAGTCATGACAGCCGTACATGCCAACCTGCCCAAACCGCATGAGCCTTTTGTTGATTTGGTGCCGCCGCAGGGCGTACGCTTAACGCCCAAGCATTATGCTTATCTTAAAATATCGGAAGGCTGTAATCACCGCTGTAGCTTCTGCATTATTCCTAGTCTGCGTGGCGACCTAGTGAGTCGCCCGATAGGTGAGGTGCTGAATGAGGCGGAGAATTTGGTGAATGCAGGTGTAAGCGAGATTTTAGTGATCTCGCAAGACACTTCTGCTTATGGCGTGGATGTGAAATATCGCCCGGGTTTCTGGAATGGCCGCCCGGTTAAAACACGTATGACTGAACTCAC
>JBAQME010000107.1:0-7527 GCA_049302535.1 Methylotenera sp. | reverse complement strand
ACAGCAACCGTTCTGATGCCAAGTTCGCGGCACGCGCGCTGAACGCGTAGTGCGATTTCACCGCGGTTTGCGATTAAGATTTTGTCAAACATAGCCATGAAAGTGAAATTCCATTCTTTTAAAAATTTAGGCAATAATGAAAAGTGGTTCGCCGTATTCAATGGCTTGACCATTATCGACTAAGATTTTTTTGATAATACCGGCTTTGTCCGCCTCAATTTCGTTTAATAACTTCATGGCTTCAATAATACAAAGCGTATCGCCTATTGCAACGGTATCACCCACTTCAACAAAGGCTTTAGCGTCAGGCGAAGGTGAACGGTAGAAGGTGCCGACCATCGGTGATTTGACGGCATGACCTTCTTCAACTGCAGGTGCTGCTTCTATTGCAACGGGTGCGGCTGCCGGCGCTGCGAATTGTTGCGCAGGGTTATATTGCATGGGCGCATACTGCTGGATTGTGGCATTAGCTGTGAAATTACGGCTAATGCGTACTTTCTCTCCATCTTCTGTTAGTTCAAGCTCAGAGATGCCTGACTCTTCAACAAGGTCGATTAACTTTTTAAGTTTGCGTAAATCCATGGTAACCCCTAAAAATCTTATAAATTAGTATTAAGAATGATTGATATGATGAATGGCGTAATCAAGTGCTAATGTATAGCCTTGAGCGCCCAAACCACTGATAATGCCAACAGCGATGTCAGTGAAATATGAATGATGGCGAAAAGTTTCGCGCGAAAACACATTAGATAAATGTACTTCTATAAATGGGACTTTAACTGCGCTCAATGCATCGCGCATGGCAACGGATGTATGGGTAAATGCAGCTGGGTTGATAATGACAAAATCAGTTTTTTTTGTAGCCAGAGACTGAATTTTAGTGACAAGATCCGCTTCAGAATTGCTTTGAAAAGTTTCCAGGTCAATATCTGCCAGTTTTGCTTTATCCGCTAACGTTTGGTTGATACTGCCGAGCGTAGCGCTGCCGTAGTGCTCAGGTTCTCGCAACCCTAACAAATTAAGGTTAGGTCCATGTATCACTAAAATAGATTTAGATGACATGGCGAATGGCCTTTTTGAACGAATTAATGCGTAAATTACTAAATTTCATAAACGCAAGTTTGCCGAAGTTAATAGATTTTGTCCAGCAACTTTACTGTAATTAAACGAAATTACATTAAATTATGGTACTAATATCACAAATTTTTTTGTGATGGCGCTGTTTGATTATACCGCAATCATTAACGAGATAATAAAGCCTGTATGGTAGTTTCAAGTAATTGCTTGCTGATGCGGCCGAAAAATGTATCTATCACGTTGCCATCTGCATTGATAATGACGGTATATGGCAAGACATCTTTATCATTACCTAATTCGGTACTTAAGTCCATACTTTCATTATCGGAGATGAGAATCGGATAATTTACCGGTGAAGATAGCAAAAAGTCTTTTACCAAAGCCAATTCATCTATAGCAATACCTAAAACGACTACATTCTTGTTTTGGTACTCCTGGTATAGCTGCGAGAGCGCTGGCATTTCTTCACGGCAAGGCGGGCACCATGTGGCCCAAAAGTTCAGTACGATGATTTTGCCTTTATATTGACTCAGGTTTTGCTTGAGACCTTGCACATCGGTAAGGCTGGCGGCAAACAGCGGCGCCGTGTTGATAATGTTGTTGTTACCCCTAGAGTTAACAGAAAAATGCCGGACTGCCAGGCCTAAACTAATCAGCAGGCCCAGGCAGGCTATAGTAATGAGTACTTTTTTCAGCATTGAATAGTTTCAGGCAGGCAGCTGCCGCGTTGGTTGAGGATTTGCAAGAAGTCTTCGGCATTTTGGTAGCCTATAACTTTAAGATGCGTTTCTTCTTGTGCTTTGGCATTAAAGAATAAAATGCCAGGCGGGCCAAAAAGGTTGAATTTTTGCAATAAGGCTTTATCATCTTCGGTGTTTCCCGTGACGTCTGCCTGTAATAGTACAGTGTCTTTTAGCGCCGCCTGTACACGTGGATCGCTAAATGTGAATTGTTCCAGCTCTTTGCATGAGACACACCAGTCAGCGTAAAAATCGAGCATCACTGGCTTGCCTTGCGCGGTTTTGAGCTGCGCATCCAACTCTGCCAGGTTTTTAATCCGGGTAAAGTTAAGACCGGCGTGCTGCTGAGTGGAAGTATTTTTTGCTAACAGGCCGCCAAGTGGCTGTAGCGGTGATTTGGCATTAGACAACGCACCTATCAGCATGGCTAAGCCTGTTATCAGCAACATCAGCGCGATGCCTTTCCAGAATTTGAGTGCAGGTTTTGCATCAGTAGGTAATGGATCTAAAGCATGCATAAAAATAGCGGGCACAATCAGTAAAGCAGCCCAAAGTGTCATTTGTATGCTCATGGGAATAATTGGCGCAATTAGCCATAACGCAACGCCTAACATCAGTACGCCAAACAGGTTGCGTACTGCATTCATCCAGTTGCCAACTCTTGGTAACAGAGTGCCTGCTGATGCGCCAATTAGTAGAAGTGGGGCGCCCATACCCAGCGACAGCGAAAACAAGGCAACGCCGCCCAGGACGACATCATGTGTTTTACTGATATAGAGCAATGCTCCCGCCAGCGGTGCAGCAACGCATGGGCTGATAATGAGTGCCGATAGTATGCCCATGAGAAAATCACTAAAAAATCGTCCGCCCTTGATGCGGTGACTTAAATTCATCACACCGTTTTCAAGGTTGCTTGGCAGTTTCAGCTCATAAAATCCGAACATGGAGAGGGCAAGCAATACAAAAACCAATGCACCAAAACTTAGTGCCCAAGGTGTTTGCAAGGCGTTGCTTAACATTTGCCCGGAAAGCCCTGCAGCGATGCCTGCGAGCGTGTAGGTGAGGCACATGCCCAGCGTATAGGCGAGTGACAAGTTAAAAGCATGCAGGCGCGTTACATGCGCGTTTTTACCGATAATGATGGAAGATAGAATCGGAATCATTGGAAACACGCAAGGCGTGAACGCAAGCAATAGGCCTGCCGTAAAGAAACCTAGAATGATTAACCACCATTTGCCACTTTTGAGTAAATCGGCAGCTTGGCCATCGCTACCTGAAGCATTGCTGGCGGTAGGTGAACCGTCTGATTTTGCTGTGCCCAGGGTTTCTGAATGGGTTTCTGAATTTGATTGATTTTTAATTGGCCCGGCAGTAGCCGCGGTAATGGTAAAAGTTTTATGTTGAGGGGCGTAGCATAAGCCTTTTTCGCTGCAACCCTGGTAGGTAGCTTTAATCGTTATCGGGGTTTCTGTGGTGCTTTTAATGACAATATTCGCTGTAAAATCATGATGGTATACTTCCATCTTGCCAAAGTTGGGGTCGTTCTTAATGTCACCTTGTGGCAGATGGATTTCATAATCCTGTGCAGGAGATAAAACAAATTTAATGCGTTCTTTATATAGGTAGTAACCAGGTGCGACTTTGAAATTGGCATTGATTTGGTGGTTTGCCTGGTTGATTTCCAGTCCGAATGCAGCATCCGGTGATAAAAATTCATCTTTAGCCGTATCGTTACTGAATAAGGTTTTGCTAACACTGCTGGTGATGTCAGCCGAGCTTACCGGTGAGGCTAACGCCGTGAATAAAAGTAACAAAAAACAAGAAAATCTTTTTAGCATCGTGAACCTTAAACAGATAATTGGGTGTCTACCCATTGTAAATATTGAGTTGAACCACCATCTACGTTGATAGAGATTATTTCAGGAAGTTCATAAGGATGTACTTTTATAATTGCAGCCTCAAGTGCCCGATATTGCGCTTGATTCGTTTTAATCAACATCGGAATTTCGCTGGCGTGTTCCAGCTTGCCCTGCCAAGCGTAAATTGACTGGCAAGGACTCAATATATTGATACAAGCCGCAAGCTTTTGCGTGACAAGTGATTCAGCCAATTGTCTGGCACTGGCTTCGTCAGGCATATTGGTCAGCACTAATACAATTTTTTTTTGTACAGCTGTTTTTTGATTTAACATTTAAGGTAGCACATCATGCGTTTTTTTATAGGTTTAATTTTACTCGCTTTTCCAATCGCAGAGATATGGTTATTGATTGAATTAGGACAGCAGTATGGTTGGTGGTTATTGTTGTACTTAGTCGCGATTGGTTGGCTGGGCTTACAACTGATCCGGGATGAAAAGTCGTTATTTACCGGTCGTGTGATGCAAAGCATGAGTGTGGGCGGTAGTCCGGTTAAGGCTATATTTGGCAGTGCGCGCAATATTATCGCTGGCATATTGCTGATACTGCCCGGGGTGATCACTGATATTATTGCGGTTATTTTGCTATTAATTCCAATTAAAAATAGCCAGCCGCTAAATGATCAATCCCAATACAACCACAAGCAGTATGACCAATCGAAAGCATCACCCTATCAAACAGACAAAGCAGCTAATGATGATGTAATTGAGGGCGAATTTCGCCGCGAAGACTAAAATTCTACTTTTAAAAAATATTAATTAAACCTACAGAAATACATAACATGACATATCAAATTACTATCCAGCCAAGCGGACACACCTATAACGCTAAAGTGTACGAAACGGTATTGGAGTCAGCCATAGAAGCGGGGTTTAATATTCCTTACGGCTGCCGCAATGGTGCCTGCGGCAGCTGCAAAGGAACGATTCTGAGTGGCGAGGTCGATTATGGCGACTATGCCAGAAGTGCATTAACCGAAGAAGAAAAGGCTGCAGGGAAAGCGCTGTTTTGCTGTGCGAGGCCGTTGTCAGATCTTACGATTGAATGTCGTGAGATTATTGTGGGGACGATACCGCCGCGTATTCTCCCTGCCAGGGTAGAAAGTAAACAGCAGCTTTCACATGATGTAATGGCTTTGTTTTTGAAATTGCCGAGCAGCGAACATTTGCAATTTATGGCGGGACAATATATAGAATTTTTACTAAAGGATGGCAAGCGCCGGGCTTTTTCACTCGCTAATGCGCCGCATGTGGATAACTTGTTAGAGCTGCATTTGCGCCTGATCCCAGGCGGGCAGTTTACGCAGTATGTGTTTAATGAGATGCCGGATAAAGCCATTTTGCGTATAGAAGGGCCATTCGGTAGTTTTTATTACCGTGATGAATCTGTAAAACCGATGATTATGGTGGCCGGGGGTACCGGATTTGCGCCAATCAAAAGCATTGTCGAACACATGATTCACTATGACATCAAACGGGAAGTCACCATCTATTGGGGTGCAAGAACGCGAGAAGATCTTTACATGCCTGAATTACCCCAGGCCTGGGCTGAGGCATATCCGCATATTAAATTCATCCCCGTGTTATCCGATGCTACGCCTGAAAATAATTGGCAGGGGCGTACAGGCTTAGTGCATCAAGCCGTGCTTGATGATTTGGCTGATTTAAGCGGTTACGAAGTGTATTGCTGCGGCGCACCCGCGATGGTGGAAGTAGCACATGCCAGCTTTTTGCAAGCAGGCTTGCCTGAAGATGCTTTTTACTCGGATGCATTTAATTATGCCAAGCCGGCTGCTGCCCAGGTGGCTGCCGTTTAAAAATAACTGAGTGGGAAATTTGACCGAGTAGATGCGGTGGAAGCTGCAGAATTAGAGGTAATTTCTGCGGTTTGATTATTTAAACAATAACCCCTGCTTGTTTTTTGCCGTGGCAAGCGTCTGAATCAGTTTTTCAAGATCTGTATTTTGTATTAGTTCTTGTGCCAGTTTGGCCGAGGCTTCTGCTTTTTCAAAGTCGCCTTCTGCCAGGGCGTGCATGCCTTCCAATAATGCAGCGTTGCCTGCCTTCAAACGTAAGGATGCTTTTTTGCTGCGTTTATTTGAAGGCATGCGGCGCAAAAAATGCACAAATCTCAAGCTGTAATGCAAGCCCAGGAAGCTCAGGACAAACACAATCAGTAAAAAATTGAATGAAATCTGCACGCGGTAAGGCGAGCGCACGATAAGCACATATCCCTGATTGTTACTTGCCAGCCACACTAGGATAACCAGCAATAAAGGCATTAGTAACCACCAAAAGATTTTGCGTTTAATCATGGTGTATTAATCGTTTTTTTCAAGACTCAATTTGTAACGGTTAACAGCAGCAAAGCTGTCAGTGAGCTGTGGCAATTCAATGCCGATATTGTTGCTGGACAATTTTTTCAGCATGTTGAAGGCTTTGATGGTGTCGGGATGTTTAGTATCGAAATATTGATTAAGCCAGCTGTTAACCGTGTTTAAATCCGCCTTATAAGTGGTTTCATCATGCTGCAGCAAGGCGATGCGTGCCGTGAGCAACCTTAATTTCAGGTTTTCACGTAGATAGAATGCGTGGTCTGCCGCAAGCAAGGGCGGTTCAGGTTTGTCGATACGCTCTACGGTAACCAGATTTTTAATGTCTTCCCAAATGGGGTAAGCGAATTTTTGCAATGAATTTAATGGCTTAGCCGGATGTTTTTCCAATGCAGCATTTGCATTCAAGGTTGGCTGGCGTTCGCTGATTAATGGCAATTTGCCGCATAGCTCGGATAAATGCGTAAGCTGTGCACTCATGCTGATGACATCAATTTGCGGTATTTCGCGCAGATTTTCGATTTCCAGGTTCAGCGTTTCACGTAGCTGGACGGCACGAGGCAAGTCGAGTGCTTCCAGGCGTTTATATGCAGCCTGCAGGGCGAGCAGGGCGGATTTCACATTGCCGGTGAGCTGCAATTGCTGGCTGGCAATGGTTAAAAGTTGCTCTACCTCAGCTACTGCTGTTGATTCACGATTTTCTGCCAATTGGGTGTAAAGCGTTTGCAGCGCTTCCTGCTGGTCGCGCGATTCAGCTAATTTCTGTTCCAGGATTATTGTGCGTGCGTTGGCCTGTGTGCTGCGTTCTTCCGCCTGTTTTGCCAGTGTCAGACTCTGCTGGTTTAGCTCCTGGTACTGCTCTAATTTATGGCCGAGTGATTGTTCAATTTCATTAAATTTATGTCGGGTGTTCAACCATTGCCAAGCCAGTGTGAAGAGGGCGGCAATAATGAGCGCTGTCGTACCGATGGTAAACATGGAAGGTTTACTTTTTTGCACAAGCAGTGGTTGGGTTGGTTGATCAGTCATGGTGTTTAACAAGTTGTGATAAGCAGTGCAGCATTGCTTCATCTCCCGGCGCGCTGGCTACCAGCACCTTTAAGCCAAGTTGCCTGGGTAGTTCGGCTATTCTCTCATGATTGACGCATAAAGTGATATGTCGCAGCCATTCTTTATTACCCGCCATTTCCAGCAAATGGCGCATGGCTTCACTGCTGGTTACAATCACTGCGTCAAGTTTGTTGTGCTTCCATTGTGCGTCCAGTAAATCGGTATTTTTCTGCGGATTTACTCGACGATAGCTTTCTGCAAAGTAGACATTTGCGCCACGTGTTTTTAGTGTTTCTGCCATGAGTTCACGTCCGCCAATGCCGCGGAAAATGGCAATGGACTTACCCGTAACGTTTTGCATTTCAGCGAGTGCCAGCAGTGTTTCGCTATCAAAACGGGTATGGGGAGTGAG
>JBAQME010000106.1:0-13347 GCA_049302535.1 Methylotenera sp. | reverse complement strand
GCCGCCGATGACCACGATCGCCAATGGCCGCTGGATTTCAGACCCCGGGCCAGTCGCGAATAGCAATGGGATCAGGCCGAACGCAGCGATACTCGCTGTCATCAGCACCGGCCGCAATCTGCGTTTGGCACCTTCCACCACGATAGTGAGCATTTCCATACCTTGCGCCTCAAGCTGATTAAAGTAGCTGACCATCACCACGCCATTAAGAACTGCAATACCAAGCAGCGCAATAAAGCCAACTGAAGCGGGTACTGACAAGTATTCACCGGAAATCCATAAGGCAAACACGCCGCCTATCATGGCAAATGGAATATTGGATAAAATCAGCAACGCCTGCTTGATTGAGCCAAAGGTAGCGAACAACAGCAGGAAAACCAGGCCAATCGCCACCGGCACTACGATTGCCAAACGTGCAGAAGCGCGCTGCTGGTTCTCAAACTGGCCGCCCCACTTGATTGAATATCCTTCATCCAGCTTGACCTCTGCCTGCACGCGCTGTTTGGCTTCTTCCACAAAGCTCACCAGATCACGGTCGCGCACATTGGCTGTTACTACCACCAGACGTGCGCCACGCTCTCTGTCCACTTTTACCGGACCTTCTTCACGCACGACTTTAGCGACTGCGCTAAGCGGTACATTCGTGCCATTGGGTAACGTCAGCATCAAGTTATCGAAATCTGCAGGCGATGCACGCAGATCCTGGCTGCCCCTGATCAGAACGGGGGTACGCCGCTGACCTTCTTGCACCACACCTAATTGTTTACCCTCCAACTGTGCCAGTAAGATAGATTCAATCTCAGTGATGTTTAAGCCCAAACGACCGGCTGCAAAGCGATCTATCTTGATCTGCAGATACTGCACACCGCTATTTTGCGGGGTGTACACATCCTGGCTGCCTGAAACAGACTCCAGAATCTTGATGATCTGCTGCGCTTTGGTGTTCAGCGTATTCAAATCCGGCCCGAATATCTTGATTGCCAAATCACCGCGCACACCTAAAATCATTTCGTTGACACGCATGTCAATCGGCTGCGTGAAGCTATAGGCCAAACCCGGCATTTCATGCATGACTTTCCGCAGTTCGTCGATTAACCCCTCTTTGGTCTTCATGCGCCATTCACTGGCAGGTTTCAGAATCAAAAAGTTATCGGTCTGATTCAGGCCCATTGGGTCCAAACCCAAATCATCCGAACCTACCCGGGAATAGACACCTTTAACCTCCGGCACCTGGCTTAAAATAGCGCGCTGTACATTCAGGTCGGTGCTAATTGTCTGCTGTAGATTAATGGACGGCAATTTCTCTACACCGATAATAATGTCGCCTTCATCCATAATCGGCATAAAGGTTTTACCAATCTGTGTATACGCTACACCGGTAACCGCCAGCATTACAAACGCTGCCATCACAATCACTTTGGCATGGCCCAGGCACCACATCAGCACCGGCTCGTAAACCGCTAACGCCTTTCTAACCAGCCAGGGTTCCTCATGGCTAACCTCTTTAAGCAAGAAGGAAGCAAGCACCGGAATCACCGTCAGCGATAGTACCAGCGACCCTGCCAGCGCAAACATGATGGTAAGCGCTACAGGAGCAAACAACTTACCTTCCAGCCCCTGCAAAGTCAGCAATGGCAGGAATACGGTGATAATGATCAATATCCCGGCCGTAACGGGCACGCTTACTTCACGTACCGCACGATAAATCAGATGCATTCTGGGTAATGTCCCTGCCTTTTTTTCCTCGGCAAGATGTGAAACAATATTTTCCACCACCACCACAGCGGCATCCACCAGCATACCGATAGCAATGGATAAACCGCCCAGACTCATTAAATTGGCAGACAAGCCAAAATATTGCATCAACAAGAATGTAAACAAAGCCGAAAGCGGCAGGATGAAAGCAATCGTCAGCGCAGCCCTGAAATTACCCAGGAACAACACCAGCAATATCAGCACCAGCACTACCGCTTCTTCCAAAGCTTTGGTCACCGTATGCACAGCCCGTTCCACTAAACTGCCCCTGTCATAAAATACCTGAATCCTGACGCCTTTGGGCAGGCTGGGGGTCATTTCGGCTATTTTATCCTTCACACCTTTAACTACCTGCTGTGCGTTGGCGCCGCGCAAACCCAGCACCAGGCCTTCAACGACTTCACCTTTACCGTTGCCGGTCACCGCACCATAGCGTGTAATTGAACCTATGCGCACATCAGCCACATCGGCGATTCTGACTGACATGCCCTGGTCTGTACGCAAAACAGTATTTTGTACATCTTCTATGGTTTTAAAACCGCCTTCCGCGCGTACCAATAACGCACCTTCGCCATCACTCAACCGGCCGGCACCGCCATTGCGATTGTTGTTCAACAGCGCCTGCTGCAAGTTGTCGATAGCTACGCCGCGCGCGTACATGCGGGCGTTGTCAGGAATGATCTCAAAACTACGCACCAGCCCACCCAAAGCATTCACATCTGCAACACCAGGCACTGTCCGTAGCTGTGGACGAATCACCCAGTCCAGCAGGCTGCGCCGCTCCTGCAGACTTAAAGTATCGCTTTCCACGGTGAACATGAACATTTCACCCAGCGGTGTTGTCATGGGCGCCATACCACCCGATGCATCGGCCGGCAAATTGGCCCATACTGCATTCAGGCGTTCTGCCACCTGCTGGCGTGCCCAATAAATATCGGTACCGTCCAGAAAGTCCACCGTAATGTCAGTGAGCGCATACTTAGCCACAGAGCGTAATCCTACTTGCTTAGGTATCCCCAGCATTTCAACTTCTATCGGCGCGGTTATGCGCGCTTCGACTTCTTCCGGTGTCATGCCAGGAGCTTTAACGATGATTTTGACTTGTGTTGAAGACACATCAGGAAATGCGTCAATCGGCAAAGATTGATACGCAATTGTTCCCGCAGCGGCTAAACCTAGCGTCAGCAGGATCATCAGCAATCGTTGTGTGAGTGCAAATTGAATCAGTTTACCTAGCACAGGGCACCCCCAAATCGCTCAGCGCTTAAAATTTTAGAGGTTTGCATTACTCGCCCCCCAACCCTAACCAGGTACCCTTGATTGCCGAAATACCTGTCACTGCTATTTTTTCATTGCCTTTAAAACCGGCATCTAAAATAGCCTCTTCACCCTGTTCTGATATCACTTTTACCTTAACCGGTGTAAAGCCATTTTTTGTTTGCACAAAAACAAAAGCTTCAGCTCCCTGCCTTGCAAGCGCAGATTTCGGCACGCTAAAATACTGTGCTTCGCCGCCAAGGCTTATTTCAGCCTCTACAAATTGGCCTGGCGATAATTTCTCAGCCCCTTTGGTAATTTCAGCGCGTAAATGCAGGGTTTGGTCCGCCTTGTTCACACTGCGTATCACCGCGATTAATTTACCGCTTGCCTGTAATTTAGGCACCGATACTGCCATACCTTGCTTGACGAAAGGTAAGCCTTCAAGTGGCGCGTGTATTTCGAGCCAAAGCGGGTTCAAGTTGGCAATCCGGTATAAAGGCGTTGCCATATCGACACGCTGACCCGTGGTTACCATCTGTTCCAACACCTGGCCATCCATAGGAGCCGTTAAAGTAATGCCGCTGCTCATGCCTGCTGCCGGGCTCAATTTGCCGATAGCAGCGTCACTCATCCCGGCCAGACGTAAAGCTTGCTTGCGTTGTTCTAATGCAGCGCTAGTTTCATCATGCATGCTTTCCGTCTCCAAATAACGGCGTTGCGGAATAATGCCGTCCTTAAGCAATTCGGTATCGCGCGCCAGACTTTTTGCTGCCAATCTTTTTTGTGTCAGCGCCTGTAAGTAATCCCTTTGTAAATTTAACAAATCAGGGCTATGCAAATGCGCAATCACCTGCCCTTTTTTAACAGCTTGGCCAGCCGCAATGTACACTTGGTCAATCAGGCCGGATTGCGGCGCACTTATCACCCGCTCCTGTCCAACAGGAACCACGATCTCAGCTGGAAAGTGGCGGCTGCTGAATACATTGTTTTTACCTATAGGCGCCACGGTCACACCTAAGCTTTGCTGCTGACCAGAGGTCATCACCACGTCTGCCGCTTGTGCACTGCTAATTAAAGATGCGCAAACGATGGCGAACGATAATAAATAATTCATGGAAGTACTCCTACTGTTTGGTTGTAGCGGGCAATATCCCACTGCACTTGAACTTGGCGCGTTGTAAATGCGCGCTCTGCCTCAAAAGTCTGCGCTTGCACCCGCAGCAAACTCACTAAATCGGACTCACCTAATTGAAAAGCTTTTTGTGCAAGCCTGACACTCTCTTTGGCAATTTCGTACTGCTTCTCTGCCAGCACCAGCTCGGCGCGACTCACACTCAGATTGTGCTCGGCCTCATGCATTGCGGTTTCAAGCGCGTATTTCAGTGTTTCACGTTCACTCAAGGCATTACCGACACCGATTTCGGCAGCCGCTTTAATCGGTGCAGCACGCGTCTCACCGCCAAATGGAATACGCAATTTCACGCCGACGCTTTCGTTAGCAACGTTATCGAAAGCCCCTTTTGTACTGCGCATATTGACTAACACTTGCATGTTTTCATGGCTTTCCACCTGTGCCAGATCACGCTCGGTTTCTGCCAACCCCACTTTGGATTGCGCTTCAAGCCAAATTGACGATTGGCTGTAATCTTCCAATGCAGACTGTTTCTCTTCAAAACTGGCAGGCAGTTCGCGCAAGCCTGTGAGCAAATAATAGCGATGCCGTGCATGCATCACTTCGGCTTCTGCCCGTAATTTTTCTTTTTCGGCGCGCAAGGTTTCCTGCTCCGCCAACATGGCATCTGTTTTAGCCATCTCGCCGGCCTTAAAACGTTTCTCAACGTCACTCTGCAGCTTGCTAGCCACTTCCAGTTTATTCCCAGCCAACGCCAGGTTGTTATCATTAAAAGCAATCGTCCATAATGCTTCGCGCAACTGGCCAGCGACCTGCAGTTTTAAACTCTGGCGACTTGCGATTATCGTGGACTGGCTCGCATCGGCGACTTTAAGGCGATTACTGCGTTGATTAGTCATCCAAACCGGCAATTCCAGCTCGGCTTGCCAGTCACGCTCGCCGCGGGCGCTGCCTATCGCATCATTCTGATGGGAGACACTCACTGCTGGCGTTGTCGGCAACAAGGCATTTGCAACCAGATTTCTAGCTGAAACCATGGAATCTCGTGATTGCAGCGATGCCTGCATTGGATTACGCGCATACGTTTTTTCCAGCACTTCAGACAATTGTAGATTGGGATTCACCTTAAGCTCATCAAAGTGATCAACCTGATGATTAACTTGTGGCGGAACTGTCGGGGATTGATCCACCGGCTCCTGCATCGGCGCGGCAACTGCGTTGCCGGCTACGAATGCAAAGTAAGCGATTGACAGCCGAAATCGGCTAAAGATAGCCATAAAACTCTCCTAAAATCAAAAAAACATTCGCATAATTACCCGAATGTGAACTGCATGACTATTTTAGAAAAGCGGGGGCGCGCGAGGTCTGGATAGCGAGCGCAAATGTAACAGGAAAAAGGGGCTAGTAATTAAGTTTGTCTTACCCAACTGAATGGTTACCACAAACAAACCCATAACAAATAGCACCGCAAATAGAGGCAATGGTAAAGGCTCTATATTCCTGACAAAGGCTTTATTAACACCGATAGTATGTATCGGATGGCTTACATTCTTAAGCGTATGCTCGCTATCTTGAACTTGCATCAAGTTTTGGACGTGCAAATGCAACCCGTGACCCTGAGTAGAAGAGTCAGCCTCAATATGCGCGTGAATAAATGGTGAAATGGTTTGCAACACTGCAAACCAAATCACGATTACCCACAAAAATCTTTTATTTAGCACTGAAAACATGGATTTACTTTATCAGCTATTCTTTACAAACACAAATTAGACAAACGCAAATCAGGTTACAGCTCTAATCTTAAGATAACATTAAGAGTTTATTAAATTATGATGTGATGACGCTAAATTAATACGTACGTTTTCTTGGCGTGTAAGTTGAACCGTTAGATTCAATATGCCTAAAGGTAATACGTCCATTGTTGACATCGTACGGGGACAATTCCAGCGTCACTTTATCACCCGCCAGAATACGGATATGGTTCTTTTTCATCTTGCCACCGGTATAGGCAATCAACTTATGCCCATTATCCAGCGTTACGCGGTAGCGTGAATCCGGCAATATCTCCATCACCACACCGCTCATTTCAATTAATTCTTCTTTAGCCATTGCTGTTGCTCCAATCATATTAAGACCCGCATTGATGCAGCAAACTTAAACAAGTTGAGCAACCCTAAAGCAGTGGGAATAGTGAGATAAGATAATAAAAACTGCCTACGCAAGCACTACCAAACGCAGGCGCGACTATAGCCCTGCTAACCTAATTAAGCAAGTAATATCAGTGAATTAACCTACATTGCCACCCAGAATATTGCACATCCCCTAAAATATAATTCAAATAGTGCTTGACATAGTAAGTATTAGTACGTAAAACGTTATTTAGGCGTTTGAATTTTTAATTTGTGGCCTTAATTTTTAAGGCTATTTTTATTTAAAAACCCGAACTTTCAGGGTGCCTCCCTTTTTAAAAAGTATGGAATAAGATATGGCAACAGGTTTAGTAAAATGGTTTAATGATTCTAAAGGTTTTGGTTTCATTACTCCTGACGCAGGCGGCGACGATTTATTCGCGCATTTCTCAGCTATCGTTGATAGCGGTTACAAAAGCTTGAAAGAAAACGATCGCGTTACTTTCGACGTAACTGACGGACCAAAAGGTAAACAAGCTTCTAATATTCAGAAGGTTTAGTACTAAAAGAATCCAATAAAATGACCCTTGATCGGGTCATTTTTTTGCTCGTGCTGCCCGGCGTATCTAACAAATATGCTTGAAACTTAATATTCTGGACGCGCGTCATTTATGTTACGCAATCAGTCGTCCGTTATTAAGGGCGTGTCAAACAAGTCTTCCCCACCTAACGCACTACCAAGTGATTTTTGATAGCGACTCAATATAGAGACCCCATGTTTATTGGCTATTTATATACACATTTATCCATCCACAGCTTCCGCAACGACACCAAACTTCAGCACATACGCTTTACAATCCCCAAGTAACCGTGATGAGCCTCAATTTAAAGATCTCAGATTAGCTTAATTCTTTAACCTTAGTTTTTTTAACTATAGATGCGGTCTGCTCTCTATTATTTTTATCACCAGAAGCCTCTCTTAAGCTTCGCTTAAGAATTCGTTGATCTAATTTCCGTTTCGAGCTTAGCGAAACTCTATAACGTAATCGCTTTTCCGTATCCACGCTAAGTGCTTTTTTCTTCATAAGTCCATCACTTGAGGAGTTAATAAATGTTCACTTACTTCAAAATCTCATTAACCGCTGCCATTCTGCTTACCATTTCTTGCCCGACATATAGTGCCGATGAGCCCATTCAACCGCTGCCTACGGTAAAACCGAGCAATCCTGCGCTGGTAGAACTGGGCAAAAAGCTTTACTTCGATCCGCGTCTGTCTAAATCCGGTTTTATCTCTTGCAACTCATGCCACAACTTATCCATGGGAGGCAGTGATAACCTGCAGACATCAATCGGCCATAATTGGAACCAGGGGCCGATTAATTCGCCTACCGTGCTCAACTCCAGCCTTAACATTGCACAATTCTGGGATGGCCGCGCGGCCAATCTCGAAGCACAGGCCGGCGGCCCCATTGCAAATCCAGGAGAGATGGCATCTTCACATCAACTCGCAGTTAGCGTGCTGCAATCCATTCCAGGCTACGTTAACGAGTTCAAAAAGGTATTCAACACAGACAAGATAAACATTGCACAGATCACAAAAGCCATCGCAGCTTTCGAGGAAACGCTGGTGACTCCCAACTCACGTTTTGATAAATTCCTGAAGGGTGACAAAAAAGCACTCTCCGACAATGAGTTTGCCGGCTACAACCTATTCAAGAGCAGTGGCTGCATAGCTTGCCACAATGGGCCCGCAGTGGGTGGTAATTCTTTCCAGAAAATGGGAGTGGTTGAGCCTTACAAGACCAGCAGCAAAGCAGAGGGGCGTTCGGCAGTTACCGGCAAGGATAGCGACCGCTTCAACTTCAAAGTGCCGACGCTACGCAACGTGGAGCTTACCTACCCTTACTTTCATGATGGTGCCGCAGCTACGTTGAAAGACGCAGTGAATACCATGGGACGCGTACAACTGGGCAAAAATTTTACCAATGACGAAAGTGCCAAGATTGTAGCCTTTCTGAAAACACTGACTGGTGACCAGCCAACATTCAGTATACCTATGTTACCTGCATCTTCAGACAATACGCCAAGACCACAACCTTTTACTCCGTAGGGAACATTGGGCATTACATCTCAAGAAACTGCTTTACACGTAATGCCCTATTAACAATAAGGGACAGGCCACGATTAAACCTCATTGATTAGCTTAACTTTTCAACATCAACGCGGCACCATTCCTATTGTCAACATTCCCTATTCTATCCGGACAAAAAAGCCATCATTGGAATTTCATGTAAATAGTCATCCAGCGTGAACTGTATATTTCTGGATATGGATAAAATGGCCAGTACAACAACCTGATCTATTCAATACGCAGGAATAAAAACATTGAATTATTGATATTTTTCAATGTATCGTCGTAAAAATAACACTTTGAAATATTTCTTTTAAGGGATAGGCTAAGCATACTGTGAAGTATTACAAATTTTTCAGGGGGGATGTTCTGATGAATAAGTTCATATTTTTACTATTATCAATCATACCGATTAGTGTATTGGCTGAGGATAACTTTGCAGGACCTTATGTTGGTGCGCATCTGGGATACGTTGAAGGTCATGACAAAGGTAAGGAAGTATTCCAAAATGGGGTGCCCAATGGCTACACCCAAAAAACTTCCCCCGATGGTGTGCTGTATGGCCTGCTTGCCGGCTATAACAAAGTTCTGGAAAACAATGTATTGCTGGGGCTTGAAGGTGATTATGAAAACCGCAATGCCGATGATAAGACTTTTCAAAAACAGAACGGGGTAACTGATCCTGCATCCATCACCAAAACTACATTAAAAAATGCAGCATCTATTAGAGCTAGGCTAGGTTATATTTTTAACGATAATCGAACCCTTGCTTACGTTACAGGTGGCTATGCAGTCGCAGAAATCAAAAGGAAATTCAGCAATACTGACACTATCACCTATCCTGTGGGCTCAGAATCACATACGAAATGGCAAGATGGCTGGACTGCAGGTTTAGGATTAGAGCAATTGCTTGGTAACAATCTTTCCGCTCGGGCAGAGTATAGGTATTCTGATTATGGCAAACAAACAGTCAGCATAGCCCAGCTCTATAACGGTAATAAAGTACACCAGAAATACGACGAAGAACATTCAATTCGTTTAGGTTTGATTTACCACTTTTAATTGTTGAATCGTTATATCGTTATCAATAAAAAAGCCTAGTCATTTCTGACTAGGCTTTATATTTTGGTAGGGTGTGCGGGGATCGAACCCACGACAAACGGATTAAAAGTCCGCTGCTCTACCAGCTGAGCTAACACCCCATTCATTGAGTAATTTGCGTCACTCACGAAAGGGCGCAATTATGCTGGAAACTCTCGACTTGGTCAATGCAAAAATAGCAAATAATTAGATTTTTATCGCATTTATTTTTATTGCAGTCAATGAAGTATTTTTTTAATTAAATTCTGACTTAAATATGACCTGCACTTCTAAATTTTCAGGGGTTAAAGCAATCCTTAGGCTGCATCTGGAAATTTAGAAGTATCTTGAATTAACGCATCCCGGGAATTTTACCGCCCATTAGTCCGCCCATACTACGCATCATTTTGGCCATGCCGCCTTTGCTGAACATTTTCATCATTTTTTGCGTTTCTTCAAACTGCTTTAGCAGACGATTAACTTCTTGCACTTGCACACCTGAACCATCGGCAATGCGCTTTTTACGTGTTGCCTTGATGATCTCCGGCTTACGACGTTCCAGCGGCGTCATGCTATTGATAATGCCTTCTATGCGGCGAATACTTTTATCAGCATCGTCAGGGTTTACCTTTGCTGCCATACCTGCGATATGTGACGGCATCTTGTCCATCAGCGCGCCCATACCACCCATTTTGCGCATCTGTGACATTTGCGCTTTAAAATCATCCAGATCAAAGTTTTTACCGGACTTCACTTTATCGGCAAGTTTTTGCGCTTCTGCCATGTCGACATTTTTGTGCGCCTGCTCGATCAATCCAAGCACATCGCCCATGCCCAATATGCGCGATGCCATGCGATCCGGGTAAAACGGCTCAAGCCCATCGACTTTTTCGCTCACACCGATAAATTTAATGGGCTTACCTGTGACATGGCGAACGGATAGGGCTGCACCACCGCGAGAGTCACCATCCATTTTAGTAAGTATGATGCCTGTCAGCGGCAAAGTCTCGCCAAATGCTTTGGCTGTATTGATGGCATCCTGGCCTTGCATGGCATCAACTACAAACAGGGTTTCAATCGGGTTCAGCATCGCGTGTAATGCCTTGATTTCGGCCATCATAGCTTCATCAATACCCAAGCGGCCTGCCGTGTCAAAAATCACCACATCGTAATAGCCGCGTTTTGCAAAGTCTAATGTTGCATTGGCAATATCAGCCGGTTTCTGGCTGGCATTGCTATCAAAGCACTCAATCTCAAGCTGCTTTGCCAGCGTTTTAAGTTGCTCAATCGCTGCCGGGCGATACACGTCAGCGCTGGCAAGCAACACTTTCTTTTTTTGCTCTTTAAGCAGCTTTGCAAGTTTTGCTGATGTGGTGGTTTTACCCGACCCCTGCAGACCTGCCATTAAAATAATTGCCGGCGGTACTGCCGCTAAATTTAAACCGACGTTCGCCTTGCCCATGAGCGTGGTAAGTTCGTCATTCACCACCTCAATCACAGCCTGCCCAGGGGTCAGGCTCTGCAACACTTCCTTACCCTGCGCACGCTGTTTAACAGCTGCGATAAAGTCTTTCACCACGGGCAAAGCAACGTCTGCTTCAAGCAGCGCCATGCGTACTTCACGCATCGCATCCGCGATATTATCTTCTGTTAAGCGCGCTTGACCGCGTAGGGTTTTAATGACACCCTGTAGCCGACCTGTTAAATTTTCTAGCATTGTTTACTCTTACTCATTATCCAAGCTCCAATTTTACATCAAGCTACAGATGACTCCTATAAATACATTCTTTCAGCGCATTACTTCGTTGCCCGGTACTCGCAACCTCGCTGTATAGTACATACTATCTCGGCTTCTGCGTTCCATGCGCCTTGTACTGCATCTCAAATAATGTATTTATAGGTGTCACCTATTATATTTAAAGCATATTTGCGCCATAATTACACTATGCAAAAACTAATTCCTTATTTTGTCGTTGTCTTTATCTATTTAGCAGTTGCCGCCGACTTTTGGCGCGAAGCTAAATCAACTGAAAATAACGCACCCATAAATCTGCACTCACCAAAGCTTCACTCAGCGATGATTGCATTAGGTTTGCTCATCCATGGCTGGCTGCTACACCAAAGTATTTTTGCAGGAGGATTCAACTTAGGCTTTTATGAATCAATATCAACAATACTTTGGCTAACCGTTTTGATTTACTGGGTAACAGACCGCAACCATCAACTCCATAGCCTGCAGGCTTTTGTATTGCCACCTGCAGCACTGTTTGCGCTATTGCCCGCATTTTCTGCACACACCCATTTTTTACCCGAGAGTAGCAACAGCCTGTTTGTTGCACATGTCTGGGTAGCGATGATTGCGTACGGCCTATTTACCTTTGCCGCACTGCATGCTGCTTTGATGGCTGTCGCCGAGCGAAGCCTGCATCACAAGGTCACGCTGATCAAGCTGCCTAGCTTTCCGCCCTTGATGGTGATGGAATCATTACTTTTCAGAATTATTGGCTTTGGTTTCGCCCTGCTTACCGTCACGTTAATCAGTGGCATATGGTTTTCCGAGCAAATCTTCAACAAACCATTGGCTTTTAATCATAAAACCATATTCTCTATCGCAAGCTGGTTTATCTATGCAGGTTTGCTGTTTGGCAGGTATCAATATGGCTGGCGCGGATTAAAAGCGATTCGCTGGACATTAACCGGCTTTGTTCTGCTCTTATTAGCCTACATAGGCAGTAAATTTGTTTCACAAATCCTGCTGGGAAGATAAATCTTCATTAAACCGGACAAACGGCTCCTGACCCAAGCGAGCCGCGCCAAGATCAAATCATAAATGCCCTCTCACCGCATTAACGTAAACTTATCTGCGGCCAGCCTTGCTTAAGCGCGTAGTCAGCCAAGGTTGCATCTGCATCCACGGCAACAGGGTTGGTGACCAGCTTCATCAGCGGCAAGTCGTTATGTGAGTCACTGTAAAAATAGCTGGTTTCAAAATCACTTAATCGCTGGCCACGTTCTGCCAGCCATTGATTAATACGCGTAACTTTACCCTCTTTAAAGCTAGGCACACCGCTCACACCACCGGTGAATTCACCATTGACCATTTCCGGGTCGGTACCAATCAAATTATCCACTCCGTAAGCTACGGCAATTGGCTTGGTTACAAAACTATTGGTTGCGGTAATCACCAAACATAAATCACCTGCAGCCTTGTGCCGATTAACAAGCTCCTGAGCCTTTTGTGTCATCATGGGGCGAATGACTTTATCCATAAATTTTTGGTGTAGCTCATCCAAAAACTTTTTCGGATGTTGGCTCAGCGGTTTTAACTGAAACTCTAAAAATTTATAAATATCCAGGTTGCCATCTTTATAATCCTGGTAGAACTGCTCATTGCGCGCCTGATGCGACTCGCCATCAAGCAAGCCTTCATTGATTAAAAACAGGCTCCAGTTATAGTCACTATCACCAGCGAGCAAAGTATTGTCCAAATCAAATAAAGCCAGGTTTTTCTTTAAATTCAAGTCTTGTTTCATATTAGATTTCTTCTTTTTTATTTGAAGATTGTTGAGTTGCTGAAAGCACTAAAAATACACCGACCAGAATAACCGCAAGCGCAATCAATTCCATAGCGGTTACCTGCTCATCTGCAAGCCAGATACCTACAGCAAATGCCACGATGGGATTTACAAAAGTATTGCTGCTAGCCACTAATGGGCGCACCGTATGAAGCAAGTACTGGTAAGCACTGTAAGCCACTATTGAACCGAGTATCACCAAAAACGACAAGGCACCCCAGGACTTTAAACTGACGGTTTGCGGCCAAGCTTCACCGCCTACGGCGCTAGCTACCAGCAATGCCA
>JBAQME010000105.1:0-1677 GCA_049302535.1 Methylotenera sp. | reverse complement strand
CGGAAGCAAAAAACGGTAAAGAAGCGCTTAATTTTGCAACTGAATTACAACCTGACATTGTATTACTGGATATCCGCATGCCGGAAATGGACGGTATAGAAGTCGCCCGGCATTTACAAAAATTACCTAAACCTCCCGCCATCATCTTCACCACTGCGTATGATAACTACGCTATACAAGCATTTGACATGAATGCTGTAGATTATGTATTAAAACCTATACGCTTTGAACGGCTGCAAACCGCGCTACAAAAGGCACGCACCTTGCTACCGCAACAGCTTGCCGCGCTTACTCCCTTATCCCCGCGGAGAACCCATTTAAGTATTACGGAGCGTAGCCGTATTTTGCTGGTACCGATTGTTGACATCATATATTTGCGTGCCGAACTTAAATACATTACCGTGCGCACGACCGAACGTGAGTATTTGATTGAAGAATCACTCACGCATTTAGAGCAGGAATTTGGCAATATATTTATACGCCTGCATCGTAATTGTTTAGTTGCAAGCGCCTTTATCACTGGCTATGAAAAACGTAACCATGATGAGCATGGCGAAAAGCAATGGGTAGCACTATTAAAAAATGTACCGGAAACCATCACGGTTAGCCGTCGACAGCAACATTTAATACGTCAAAATTAACCTCTAAATATTACTAAAGGAAACACGGAATAAGTGCCTGCGCGAGCAAATTGCTACGTTGCGCGGTACTCGCAACCTCACTGTATACCGCCTACTATCTCGGCTTCTGCGTTCCGTGCGCCTTGCACTTTATCTCGCTCGGCGACTTATTCCGTGTTTCCTAAACTTTCATTTTCTGGTTTTATTCGCCTCTAAATCTGCAATGATTTTAGCCGCCCACTCTTTTCCACCCAAACCAAATGCCAGAGCCAATGCCAGGAAAATCGAGCCGAATATAATCACGAATAGTGAATGGATAAGCTGCATACCGACTCCCAATTGTTCTAAAGCAACAAATATTGCCAATATTTGTATGCCATATTCAGCAGAAGTGCTAACCGTCAACGCAGCAGGAAATCCAGTACTATGCAACCACGCAAATACCAGTCTGTTGATAAAACGCGCTAGCAAAGTACCAAATATCATCACCAGAATAGCTAAAATAATATGCGGTAAATAGCCGGCCAATTGTTGCAATAAAACGGCAACTTCGCTCAACCCTAAAGTGCTGGCTCCCGTAGTGATAAACAGGATAATGACCAGCCAATACACCACTTGGCTGATAATCCCGCTCAAACTCACGTTCACGGTGCCGCTATTAATAAATGCCTCAAACCCTGATTTTTTAGCAAACTTATCAAAATGAGATAATTCCAATATTCGTTTTACTGCTAGCCTGGCCAGCTTTGCTACAACCCAGCCAAGAAATACAATGACAGTAACCGCCAATAATTTAGGTATAAAATGTACCAGCTGTAGCCAAAATTGATTGAGTGACAACATAAAAACTTCAAGTTGATAATGCATGATTACCTCCTATCGCTAGTAAAATTTAGATGCTTCTACCTCATAAGAGGTTTGTGTGAGCATTTATTATGTTAGATTCAAATGTAAAATCATTTTATACACAATCTTCTTCTAAACATAAACTTAATGCAAAAGTTAACATCATTGATTAGCAGACAGCAATCTTTTTTAGCCTTACGCTAGCTAGCAG
>JBAQME010000104.1:0-2897 GCA_049302535.1 Methylotenera sp. | reverse complement strand
TGGCAAGTGACTTCCGATAGCCTAAGCGCCTGGTTTGCCCATAAAATCGGCGCCAGGCATTTGGTCTTGGTGAAATCCAAAGCGCTTACTGCTTACTCGAAATCATCAGCTACAGCAGTGCAAACATTGGTAGCCGATGAACTGATAGACAATGCGTTCGCTAGCTTTTGTGCAGAAGGTGGTTTTCAAACCTGGGTGGCGAATAAAGCCGATTTTTCTGTTTTCGAGCAAGGCTTGAGTTTACATAAACTTCAAGAGTTAGGCATGACAGTAAAAAGCGTTTAGGCAAAAACGATTGAAAAGGTGAGTTTTTGCCATCTAACCCAGTATGCTCAGAACTGGAAATTGTCACCAAACTAAAACGGGAAATTATCAAACAATTTCTCGCCGTTCAAACTTCCCGAAGTGCAGCATGATGGTCGGCAAGATTAATAAGTTCAGGATAGTTGAAGTTACCAGTCCGCCCACAATAATAGTCGCCATTGGACCTTCAATTTCACGCCCTGGCTGACCGCTGCCGGCAGCCAGCGGCAGCAGACCAAGTGCAGTGACTAATGCCGTCATCAAGATAGAAGGCAGGCGCTCAGATGCGCCGCGGATGCAGGTTTCCAGGCCCCAGACGCAATTTTCCTTATCTATCAGGTGTTGGTAGTGCGATATCATCATGATGGAGTTACGCAGGGTAATGCCGAACAGGGTAACAAAACCCACCAGTGAGCCCAGAGAAATCCAGCCGCCCGTAAACATGACTGCGAGTACGCCGCCAATCAAGGCAAAGGGCAGGTTGGCAAAGGTGAGCAGCAGGTTACGCAGGCGTCCAAATGCGATGTAAAGCATTAAAAACACGGTGACGCCTGCAAGCAATGATTGCAGAATAAGCGCTTCTCTTGATTTAGCGTTAGCCTCTGCTGCGCCTGTAAATTCCAGATAGGTGCCTTGCGAAAGCACAAGGTCGGTTTTTAGCTTGTTTTTAAGTTCATTTGTAAAAGAACTGATGTCACGGTCAACTACATTGACCGTGACGGTCTGAATGCGTTTTGCACCTGCATGCAGTATTTTAGAGCGTCCGTTTTCCTGCACAATATCGGCAACGTCACGCAAGCGTAACAGTTTCCCGTCTGTATTAAATAGCGGTAGGTTACCTGCTTCCTGTACGTCGTCACGCGCATCTGAATCCAGCAGCACAGTCACACCTATGACACGGTTGCCTTGATACACTTGCGTTACGGGCACACCCTCGTAGGCGGCACGAATGTTATCTAAAACGTCGGTAGGGTATAAGCCCAGTTTCGCCATTTTTTCCGGACGCAGTCGCATGACCAGTTGTGGCGTACCTGGCGGCGATTGCACCAGGACATCACTGGCCCCTTTTATGCTGTTCACGATGCTGGCAATTGCGTTAGCGTCACGATCCAGTGCATCCAGATCCTGACCGTAGATGTTGATGACGGTTGAGGCAGCGTAGCCCGAGATGGTTTCTTCAATACGCTCAGTCAGAAAGGTATTAATGGCAAAATTAATGCCTACAAAGCCGGCTTCAGCTATGCCATCCCCGTTGCTATCGACTTCTTCACCTGCCAGATTCTCTCTGATTGCTTCGAGAATACGGCGTTGTTCCTGTGCGGATACGGCGCCGATTTCAATTTCAAATTCACTGTAATGCGTACCAAATGTATCGGCGCCATTCGGTGCGCGTCCAACCCATTGGGTAACGGATTTCACACCGTCAATGTTGCGGATAACTGCTGAAACTTTTTTACCAATGCGCAATGACTCCTGTTCTGATGTGCCTGGCACTGCAGTCATGTGCATGATGTAATGCCCTTCATGTAATGCAGGGATAAACTGGCTTTTGAATAAGGGTAAGGTGCCCAAACCAATGGCAATGAACATAAAACTGGCTGCAAGGATTAACTTGTAGTGCGTTTCAATTTTGAGCAGTGAGTTAACGTACCATTTTTTAATAATACGTATCATTGGCGGGTCTTCCGATTCCAGCCGGGCGTTACCTAACAGTAGATAACAAAGAGCAGGGGTCAGTGTTAACGCCACTAATAAGGAGGCACCTATTGCTGCAATGTAAGCAATGCCAAGCGGGGCAAAGAGCTTGCCTGCCACGCCACCCAGTGTCAGTAATGGCATAAATACCAGTGCCACGATGATCGTTGCATACACCACTGAGCTTCGCACTTCCATGGAGGCATCAAACACTACGCGGTAGGTGGGGAGTGGAGCGGCAAGCGTCCGGTTTTCACGAAGCCGCCTGAAAATATTCTCGGTATCGATAATGGCGTCATCCACTACTTCACCAAGCGCAATTGCCAGGCCGCCTAATACCATGATATTAAGCCCGATATTGAAGTAGCTCATGACTACAATAGCCGTGAGCAGGGACAACGGAATAGCCGTTGCTGAAATAAACGCCGTGCGTACATTGAACAAAAACAGGAAAAGTACGGTGATGACTAAAATCGAGCCAATTAGAATATCGGTACGTACGCCCTTGATTGCGACTTCAATAAAGTTGGCAGGTCTGAATAGACCTTCATGTAGTGTGACTTTTTCTGCATCCAGGCTAGGTTTCAGCTCCTCCAGTGCATCCTCAATAGCTAGAGTGACGCCATGCGTATTGGCCCCTAGCTGACCTTGCACTGAGAGATATACGCCTGTTTCTTCATTAATCGCTGCGGCGCTGATGGATGGAACTGAGCCTTCAACAACTTGGCCGATGTCGCCCAATCTGATCGTCTGGCCATTCTTATGCAACAATGTGACCAATGCCAGTTTTTCAGGTGTTGTAGATTGGCCTTCCGTATTAATCACGATGCGCTGGTTTTTATTTTCAATAAAACCATTGCCGCGTACGCCGGTAGCTTTTTTTACCGCTTCTTCTACTT
>JBAQME010000103.1:0-6155 GCA_049302535.1 Methylotenera sp. | reverse complement strand
TCAAGAGGAGGCTCAAAAACACTGACTGAAACAGATTCCGTTTTACCGAAATGGTGATCCAAATGCCGGTATACGGCATCTTCCAGCCATTCAAAAGCTGCCTTCAAATGACTTGAATAAGCGAGAGGCATTCTAAACCCTGAGTTGAGAAAAAAGAATCATCAGGCACCGACCAACACACCATTTGCATTGATTGGCAGCAGACTTAAACTCCAATTATTCCGCGCTATTTCATGTTTAAAGCAATCCATGCGATAGACGGTTTTTTGTAATATCAATTTAACATGTGTCGCCAGCCAGTCCCGGCGCGTATCTACATATTGCTTAACCCACTCTTGTTCATTACCGCCATTTGCAGGCTTGGCTTCAGGAAAACGTTTCGTTAAAAAAGGCAAAATACCACCGCTATGAATAAACGAATCGTAAATTACCAATGCGGAAAACGGCAATTTAAAGCCATGCGCATCTGCCCATGCCATTGCCGGCAGGAAATAACGCTTATCAAAAAAAGCCACTTGCGTCTGCTGCATAATGGGATCTTTGCGCCCGGCATCACGTAACAATTGCTTAAACACGCTATCGTTCATCAACGGAATAACCCCGATTTTTGGCAGATACGGCTTGAGTTGTTGGCTATAGATACCGTTGCTCTTTGTGTACATTTCAACCAGTTCTTCAAGATTGCCATATTCTGTGGTCTGCGCACGCCCATAGGTAATTTGCTTTACACCGTGCGGGCCATCAGCGTAAATCACAATTGCACTGTAATCACCCTGAGCAGAACCAGTTTCAAAGGCATTAATGACTTGTTCACAGATGTTTTTTTGGTGCGAGGATAAATTCATTCTTACTCTCCTATATTATTAATTATCATTAATACACAACCAATACCCATATTTAGTTTAACTAACATACTAAATAATGAGCTTACATTGCAATGTAAACAAAAACAGTGACCTGAAGTTATAAAGTCATTTTAATTGTGACAAAAATGACAAATGCTCCTTGATTTTAAATACGGTCAAACTTTCTGAACTCATATCCCCTCCCAATGCTAGAGCAGGGTTAAAGCCATAGCACTCATCAACGGCAGGAGCTTTCAAGCGCTTTCTGGCAGCAGTGTACAAGTAGTAAAACATGAGTGGTGCATATATAGCCTCGTCAGTTAACCAGCCATTCATGACTGCAGCGAGATTACTGGTGAAAGGAGTAATCTGTAAATAATGCGGGCATAGATAGCTGTATTGCTGCCCCCCTCTTTTGCAGGCTTCTTCAGCGGACTCATCAAAATAGATAAGTCCGCCTAATGCCGTACGGATAATGACATGTTTGCTAGTTACGTCAGGCAAAAACTGGGATAGATTTGCGCTATAGTCTTCAGGATTAACTAAAAAGAAAAAACTGTCTTGATATGAAGAAATACCGTACTTCTTCCAAGTCTCAATCAAATAGTCTGGAAGAATATGTTCATACTTATCAATAGCGGTTGCAGGCATCTCTTCGTAAGAGAAACTCAGTGGGTTGTATTCAAAAAATGCTTTTAATTTCTCAGACATGATGACCTTTACTTGAGATTAACATTCATTTTTTCTTTATTGTAAACACTTGGGTCGACCGCTTTAACTGCTGTAGTAAGTGCATTCACATGCTCTTTCCATTGCGTTCCTAAATGGCTGTTTACACTGTAAACACCTACGTTTGAAAACTCATAATGATCACCGCCAGCAACTTGGTCAAGAGCATGGGTTGCTGCGACTCGATATTGCCATAATCTCTTGATTTCTGTTTCATCTTTAATACCTTTTTTAATCTGCTCAGCTTTGTAATTGGCATATGTAAGATTTTTTTTATTGATCTGCTGCCTTAGTGTACTGTCATCAATACGTCCTTTTTTCTCAAAAACAAAACGATTGGTTAACCATTTAGCTATGGTCATACTTCTAATTGCCGATTGCTGCTCACTTAGCTGGCGTGCATATTCTGTCTCCATGCCTGTATAGATTCTTACAAAAGTGATAGTGACTGGGTTCATTTTTGCATCTTTCCCAGCAATAGAAATCGTTGAAAATAAAACACCAATTTCATCAACCAATAACTTTATAGCATCCATATGCTTTTTATTCTCTGCTGCATCAGAGAAGGATGTGATTTTTAATTTCCTGCCTCTAACAAGATCCATTTTAGCCTTGATAGCAGCTATCGTAGCCTTAGCAGTAGGATCATTTTTGGCTATTTCATTAAGTACATTATGTGCTAGCTTGGGCGTAGAGGCGACCATGAGCTCTGCACTCTCATTTTCACCTTGGAAATAAACGGAGTGACTTTCTCCTGATTTATCTGTAAATGATTTTTTAGCTTTCCACCACTGCAAAACTGACCCAGCAAGATTTTTTGCACCTGCCTTAAGCTTATTCAATACACCACCCAACCAGCCAACAATCTTATCTAGCCCCTTATCAATTGGCTGGCGGATTTTCTTCACGATACCTACAATTTTGTCTGGAATTCCGCCCAAGCCAGCAAATTTAGCTAAAAACGCAATGATGACAGTTAGCGTGTTTGCCATGGTTTGCTCAACGCGCTTGGCGGCAGGTTCAACCTGCCCTGCCGCAATTGCAGAGATAGAGTCAATAAATGACGCCACCACCGCTGCAATTTGGTTGATTTTTTGAATGAAGAAGGTCACGGTATTGTAGATTGCCATAATTGCCTGTATCACAGCACCTGCAGGGTTGAGCATACTCACCAACTTAGTGACTGCGGCTTTTACTACTTCCGTGGTGATCATCTGCATGACCTGCCCAACCAATTGATCTTTAAGCTCAGTAAGTTCGGTTTTAATTTGTTCCCATGCTGCGGCCGGACCGTCTTTCACTAAGGTAACCAAAATACCTGCGGTTTTCTCCAAGCCCACCAATACAGGTTCCGGAATGATTTTAACGAGCTTACTGCGAATGTTTTGCCAAGTTAAACCAAGCACCGAGAGCACCAGCTTAATGATTTCCATCAAGCTGAATGATGTTGGAATATACACACCGGCCTCGCCTAATGGCCCGGTTATCCATTTAATGAGCGCGGTTTTAAGGTGGGTAAGAATATTGCCCGCAAATAGTTCAAACCCTCGCTTACCTGCACGCACCAGGTTACCTACAAAACCAACCGGATTTTTGATGATGGTAGTAAAAGCCGCTTGCGCCTTTTTGATGTAAGGCATCACACCCGGGGCTACCACTGAGAACAATATTTCAAGCAAACTCACAACCTGCTTAAATGCCCAGCTAAAGAACTCTGTGGCAATATTGGCAAAGGCACCGACTACTTTAGTAAACGCTCCTGCAACGGTAATAATATCTTGGAAGGTGAGCGAAGTAATGGTTGTAATAACCTTTTGCGGGATTGACTGCACAAAACCCATTAACCCTGATAGTGCACCTTGGAACCATGCCCATGCGCGCTCTTTAGCTTTACCTTTTTTAATGTTTTCCCAAATTTCTTCTTGGCCGATAAGCTTCATAAATCCGCCAATCAGGGTATCGGCTGTGCGAGGTACGGGATCCCCCGTAACAGGGTCTTGGCCTAAAATGGCTTTGAGTAAATCGTAGCCGCTTGTACCTTCTGCAAGTGCTGCCAATGGCCTTAGCACTGCGTCTTTAATCAGCTTGAGAATCCCGACTGCTGCATTGACTGCAAAACTCGTAAGCCTTGAAACCGGGGAAGTAAACAGCAGCTTTGCACGCTCCCACACACCGCTTGGGTCAAATATATCGCTAACACCCAGACTATCGACAAACCGCTTAATCGCCGCAACCAGATCTCCGCCAATATCACCAAGAGTCGCGAGTTGCTGCTCTACCCAGGCACCAGCCTTGGCAAATACACCGTGATTATCTAAAGCTTGCGTTACTAAATGCCCACCCGGCATTATTTCTATCATCGCGCGTAAGATATTGGCGGCGCTACGATCAGTAGTTCGCATATTAATGGGGTTGATACCCATCACAATGGTAAGCATGCGGAACCCTGGAATGTTATAAGCCCACTCTGCGAATTTATCCAAAACGCTTTGTACGCCTAAGCGCTGTATTGGCGGCGGCGTTGCAGTGGTACTGATTTGCGGACTGCGCTGTATGGCATGCCCTTGCTGAATAGTATGTGTTAGCTCATGCGCTAACAGTTGCTTACCTTCGCTGGTGCCTGGCTGATATTGTCCATGGGAGAAAAATACATGATTTTCATGCGTAAATGCACGGGCGCTAAGCTGATTACTTAAACCGCCGGCCTCTGCATCATGATGTACCCGCACATTACTAAAATCTGCGTCAAACCGCGGTTCCATAAAGCCACGCACATCGTCCGGCAGGGGCTGTCCGCCCGCTTTTTTACTTTGAATAGCCGATTGTGTATTTGCGCTTACATCGGGAGGTGCCTGGTTACTGAATCGCTGCAATTTATCTTCATTTGCAGGCGCTTTTTGTATTTTATCGTCTTCTTTTTTCTGAAGCTTTTCTTCGGGCTGACGCTGTAATTTATCTTCTACACCAACGGGAGCAGGCATACGCATGACTTTATCCGCCATTTTGTCTGCTTCCTGCTCGTATTTATCACCCACTTTATTGACCGTCATCTTCATCTGCACTGCTGGCGCGGTACGTGCAGATGGAGAGAAAAAGTCACCGCCGCCAGCCTTGGCAAAAAAAGGCTTATACTCCGCCTGCGTAGCAGATGGCGTAGTAGTAACAGATGATTTTTCCGAGCTTGCTTTCAAAGCACCCTGCTCCTTAATTTATTGTTATTACTTATTCCTTCATTTAACTTAAATTTAACTTGAAAATTAATTTATCCATTCCACCCACAGCATTTTTGGCATCCAAGGTAGCTGAATCATGGAAAACCCCCAAGGCAAACTACCCAATAAAATATCGTATGACTTGGACTCAACTTGTAATAGCCAATCAGCATCTTCACGCAATGTAAGCTTGCCGGAACGTATAAGATACGTGCCTCGCAATCCATCGACTGATGTACTGTTTAAAACTTCCCAATGGCCAATAACTGCTTCGAGCAGTTTTAAGGCCTGAACCATTTCAGCTTCAGTAAACTCAATCTCCAACTCAACAGGAGTTGATAATGGGACATTACATAAAATCTTGGGTAACACCAGCTCATATTCAGCGGCGTTCCTTTGCCCTGTAGCCAAATAATGCAACAGGCTCACCGCGCGTGATGGCTGTACGATTTCATCATTAACAGCAATACCCAGAACTTCAAAAAATTGCGGCAAAAATGGGTGCAATAATACCAAACCAGAAAAATTGATATAAATGCCCTCTTTAACATCCGGGACTTCATCGAACAAAAGTTGCTCTTCTTTATGATGCGCACCGTTCACGTGTCCTGGTTCAGCATCATGCTTATTCTCATTAACCGATTTATTAATAATTGAGTCTGCTTTACGAATACTTTTCCGCACTTGATGCGCAATATCCTTCGACTTAAGCGCATTCAAATGATGAGGCAAAAAATGCACATCATAACGCTCAAAAAATTTCATAAAATCAGCCAGTTGCAATACATTCTGAGTCAATATCCGTATAGGTATTAACGCAGAGATTTGCTGCAACGCTTCTTTAATATTTGTCACATCATGCGTTGCAATATACCTGACAATTACTTGCCAAAAAACTTGTGTTAATACTTTTTTATCAGTCGCATTAACTTCCAGTTGATTAACTAGCGTGATGAGTGCGGATAATGCTTGATGCGCATCTGGTAACAATAATGCTAGAAGCTTCTCTAAAAATTCAGTGGAAAATTGAAATATCAAGCGCTGGCGAATATTTTCATCCACCAGCGTAGCCCTGGCATCAGCTTGCCAGGCAAGGCGTTGCGATGCAGTTAAGTTTTGCCATGCATCCAATATGGTATCTTCTAAACGCTTACCTTCACCTAGCTGAAATGACCAAGGCAAGCGACCGGTATGTAAAAAATAAATAAACGCTGTACGCACTGATTGTGAATATGTCCGTAACTTAACGTTACCTTCAATATCACTTATCTCTTCCTCTTTTTGATTTAATACGCTTGAGAATTCAATACCAAGCATTTTTTCGCGTAAGGCTTTTTCTAATAACTGTTCTACGTGCCCGGCTAAATCT
>JBAQME010000102.1:0-53099 GCA_049302535.1 Methylotenera sp. | reverse complement strand
CGCAGCCATAGGTCTTGAACTTGGCATCTTCAATCAAGCCGGCATCATTCACCTTGATCTGCAGTTTCATCACGTCACCGCACGCTGGAGCGCCAACCATACCCGTTCCTACGTCCTGGTCTTCCTGGTTGAATGCGCCGACGTTGCGCGGATTTTCGTAGTGATCTAGTACTTTGTCGCTATATGCCATGATGTTCTCCTGATTTCCTTTTTAAATAGCAACGATAACTGCGTTACTCATCCTTGCCGTGCTATAGCACTGTCTGCAGCTTCGCGCCTTATTCTCGTTCCCATTTGAAATGGAAATGATTTTTGCCAGATTCATGCGGCCACTGCCTCCGGGTCGCGATGTGATTCCGTGCCGTGTACCCAGTTCACTGAGGCAATATCAATGCCTGCCTTGAACATGTCCCACAATGGTGAAAGGTTCCGTAACTGCCCTACTTTGCTCTTGATGAGTGCGATTGCGTAGTCAACGTCTGCTTCAGTCGTATAACGGCCGATTGAAAAGCGAATAGATGAATGTGCCAGCTCGTCTTCGCGCCCTATCGCACGCAGCACATAAGATGGCTCCAGGCTGGACGAAGTACAGGCCGAACCACTGGAAACCGCGATGCCCTTCACTGCCATCATCAGGGACTCGCCTTCCACATAGTTAAAGCTCACGTTAAGGTTATGTGGCACACGCTGTTCCAAATCACCATTGAGATAAACTTCTTCAATATCAGAAAGCCCAGCCCAAAGCCTGTCGCGCAAAGCCCTGATACGTTTGTTCTCAATAGCCATTTCTGCTTTGGCAATATTAAATGCCTCACCCATGCCTACAATCTGATGCACCGCCAAAGTACCGGAGCGGAAACCGCGCTCATGACCGCCGCCGTGCATCTGCGCTTCCAGACGTACACGCGGTTTTCGGCTTACGTACAAGGCACCGATACCTTTGGGGCCATAAGTCTTGTGAGCAGAAAAGCTCATCAGGTCCACGGGGAGTTTTTTCAGGTCAATGTCCACCTTGCCAGTGGCCTGCGCCGAATCAACATGAAAGATAATGCCTTTTTCACGGCAGATATTACCGATAGTCGCGATGTCCTGAACAACACCGATTTCATTATTCACCAGCATCACTGACACCAGAATGGTGTCGGGTTGTATGGCTGCCTTGAATGCTTCAATATCAATCAAGCCATTTTCCATTGGCGAAAGATATGTAGCACTAAAACCTTCCCGTTCCAGTTCGCGCACAGTATCCAGCACCGCCTTATGCTCGGTCTTGATAGTAATCATATGCTTGCCATTGGCAGCATAGAAATGTGCCGCACCCTTGATAGCGAGATTGTTGGATTCAGTTGCACCTGATGTCCAAATAATTTCCTTGGGATCACAATTAACCAATGCCGCAACCTGTTCACGTGCAGTATCCACTGCCTTTTCCGCGTCCCAGCCATAAGCATGGCTACGCGAAGCCGGGTTGCCAAAATGCTCGGTCAGATAGGGAATCATTTTCTCGGCTACGCGTGGGTCCACAGGGGTAGTAGCAGAGTAATCCAGATAAATTGGCAAGTTATTCATACGACACATCCCATCAAGAGTACTAGTTAAAACTTAACTAGCAATCCTCATGCCATATATAAAATAGACTTTAAATCTATGATTTTAAATGAAACTATTTTTTCACATGAATTTATTGCGACAGTCATTTTGTCGCGATTGTAGGATAGGCTACATTGATGGAGGTGACGATGTCTGTGTTAGTAATACATAACTCCAAATTGAATTTTGATTTGAGTTAGAATCGTATTGATCCTAAACTAAACTTAATCTCCGGTTTGCCAAATTGGTAATAAGCCGTAAATTAACAAGAAAAAAATAATGGATACAAAAAGACTCTTCATTTTGCCGTATGTTGCGTTGTTTTTTACAGGATGTACGCTGATACCAGCGTATGAGAAACCACAACCATCTATTGCCGCAACCTTTCCCCGAACGATTCCGGCTAGCCCGTCCGACGTTTCGGTAGCCAGCACTGGTTGGCAGGTATTCTTCGGCGATAAACAACTCAAACATCTGATCTCAACCGCACTAAGCAACAACACTGACCTGATGCTGTCCGTGCGTCGCGTAGAGGAAGCACAAGCAATTTATGGTATTCAGCATACTGACCGGTTTCCCACCATCAATGGCGGGGCTTCAGTCAGCCGTAGCCGCGTTCCGGCAGATCTATCGATAACCCAGAAAGACGTTATATCAAGCCAGTATCAGGTGGCTTTGACTACAACCGCCTGGGAACTCGATTTCTGGGGGCGCCTGCGCAGCCTCGAAACCGCCGCTTTGGAGTCCTACCTAGCGACTGACGAGGCACGCAGAGCAGTGCAGGCTTCTTTAATTGCCCGCGTTGCGAGTAGTTACCTGATTGCACATGAACTGGACGAGCGTATAGACCTTGCCGAAAGGACCATCAAGACTCGACAGGAATCTGCGCGCATCGCACAGCGGCGCTACGAAGTCGGTTCAGTTGCTCGCGTAGATGCCATTCAGGCCGAAATCCTTTTGAGCCAGGCGCATGATGAACTAACCGTGCTGGAACGTTTGCGCGAACAAAACCACAATGCACTGGAAGTGCTGGTCGGCGGAACTGTAGAAGACGAACATCATACACTCAGCAGTATCGAAACAGGGTTCGTACGCAGTCTCAACGCCGGGCTACCTTCAGAACTGCTGGTGCAGCGCCCTGACCTGCGCGCCGCCGAACGGCGTCTAAAAGCGGCCAATGCCAATATCGGCGCAGCCCGTGCAGCATTTTTCCCGCGAATAGCGCTCACGGGGTCCCTGGGGCTTGCCAGTCGCGAGCTTAATGCGCTGTTCAGCGGCGGCAACGGCGCCTGGAGCTTTTTACCCAGTGTGACACTGCCGCTCTTTGACGGCGGCCGTAACCAGGCCAACCTTGATTTGGCACTAGCGCGGCGTAACCTCGCCATCACTGATTACGAGCGCAGCGTGCAGATTGCCTTTCGTGAAGTGGCTGATGCCCTGGCAGACCAGCATTGGCTGGCCGAGCAGATTCAGGCGCAGCGCGCCTCCCTCAATTCGCAACGTGAAAGAAGCCGCATCGCCGGTCTGCGCTACCAGTATGGCGCAAGCACTTATCTGGAAGTACTCGATGCCGAACGCGAACTGTTTGCCGTTGAACAGGCGTTAGTGCAGACGCGTAGCGCCTACCTTGCCAGCAGCATTAAGCTCTACGCGGCACTTGGGGGCGGTGGCGGCTTGCCGGGCGAAGAAGAAAAGAAAGGATTGAAACAATGAATGGTTTTATTAAGACGTGGCTTGTAAGAATCGTAGTGGCACTTGTGGTCGTAGCGGCCTCTGGATGGTTGGTACGCATCTATCTGGAAAAAAATAAAAACAACGGTTCTATCGTGAGCGGCAACGGACGCATCGAAGCGACGGAAATCGATGTGTCTACACGTTCCGCCGGTCGCATCAAAGAGATTCTGGTCAGAGATGGAGATTTTGTGAAAGCCGGCCAGATATTGGCGCGTATCGATTCCGATTCACTCAACGCGCAGCTGCGCCAAGCCGAGGCGCAAGTGCAACAGGCTGAAAATGCCGTTTCTACCGCGCGCAATCAGCTCGCGCAACGGGAGAGCGAAAAGGCTGCGATGTATGCTGTAGTCGCACAACGTGAGGCGGAACTCGTGGCTGCGCGTAGCCGTTCTTCGAGGTCATCAATGCTGGTGAAAGAAGGCGCCGCCTCGCATCAGGAAGATGACGATGACCGTATCCGTGTTCGCAGTATCGAAGCTGCAATTGTGGCAGCCAAGGCGCAGGTAACGGCCGCAGCCGCAGCCATTGCCACCGCACGCTCACAAATACAAGGTGCCCAGTCGGCTGTCAGGGCTGCCAATGCCACTGTCGAGCGCATCAAGGTAGATGTCGCCGACAATGAGCTAAAAGCACCGCGCGACGGACGAATCCAGTTCCGCGTGGCGCAGCCGGGGGAAGTGATTGGCATTGGCGGCCGGGTACTCAATATGATTGACCTCAGCGATGTCTATATGACCTTTTTTCTGCCTTCGACCGCGGTTGGCCGTGTAGCGCTGGGGTCAGAGGTTCGGCTGGTATTGGATGCCGCACCTGAATACGTCATTCCAGCCCGTGTATCTTTTGTTGCTGATGTTGCCCAGTTCACGCCAAAGACCGTGGAAACTGCAAGCGAACGTGAAAAACTGATGTTCCGGGTTAAGGCGCAGATTGACCGGGAATTATTGCTAAAGCACTTGAAGCAGGTCAAAACCGGGGTGCCTGGCGTGGCATGGCTTAAATTGGATGCAAAGGCTGAGTGGCCGGAAAACCTGAAAATACGGACTCCTGAATGACTTCTGCCGACGCCAGCCAGACATTTGTCGCCCGATTAGCCGGTGTCAGCCTGAGCTACGGCAAAAAACTGGCGCTGGATACCATTGATTTAAACATCCCCGCAGGGCAAATGGTTGGCCTGATCGGCCCGGATGGCGTTGGTAAATCCAGCCTGATGTCATTATTGGCAGGTGCGCGTGCAATACAGAAAGGTAAAGTTGAAGCCCTCGGCGGCGATATGGCCAGCGCTCGCCACCGTAACGAAGTTTGCCCGCGTATTGCGTACATGCCGCAGGGCCTTGGTAAAAACCTTTACCCTACCCTGTCAATTGAAGAGAACCTGCAGTTTTTTGCTCGCCTGTTTGGTCATGACTCAGACGAACGGCGACGGCGCATTGATGAACTGACTACTGCCACAGGTTTATATCCTTTTCTAAGCCGCCCGGCAGGTAAGCTTTCTGGCGGCATGAAACAAAAACTGGGGCTGTGCTGTGCGCTGATCCATGATCCGGATCTGTTGATTCTGGATGAACCGACCACCGGTGTAGATCCACTGGCTCGCAGCCAATTCTGGAATCTGATCGCCCGTATACGCGAAGATCGCCCTGGCATGAGTGTGGTTGTTGCCACCGCCTATATGGATGAAGCTGAGCGCTTCGACTGGCTGGTGGCAATGGATACGGGCAGAATACTGGCCACAGGCACGCCAAATGAGCTGCACAGGCGCACGGGGACCACATCACTGGAAGCCGCCTTTATCGCGCTATTGCCGGAAGAACTGCGTCGCGGTCACCGTGCCATCGTGATTCCGCCACTAGTCGACAGTGAGCAAGAAGACATCGCTATTGAAGCGCGTGACCTGACCATGCGCTTTGGTGACTTCACCGCAGTTGACCACGTCAGTTTCCGCATTCGCCGCGGCGAAATCTTTGGTTTCATCGGTTCCAACGGATGCGGAAAATCCACCACCATGAAAATGCTGACCGGGTTGTTGCCGGCAAGTGAAGGCCAGGCATGGCTTTTTGGTCATGATGTCGATCCGCATGATATGGCCACCCGTCGTCGCGTTGGATATATGTCGCAGTCATTTTCATTGTATTCCGAACTTACCGTGCACCAGAACCTGGTGCTGCATGCACGGCTGTTTAATGTTCCTGGAATTGAGATTCCATCACGGATCCAAAAAATGCTGTCCCGATTTGGTCTCGAGGGTGTGCAAGACGCATTGCCGGACAACCTGCCCCTTGGCATGCGCCAGCGGCTATCTCTGGCTGTGGCAATGGTGCATGAGCCGGAACTGCTGATTCTTGATGAACCGACATCCGGTGTTGACCCGATTGCGCGGGATAACTTCTGGCAATTGATGATTGATTTGGCACGTAACGATAAGGTTACGATCTTCATTTCGACCCATTTCATGAACGAGGCTGAGCGCTGTGACCGCATCTCGCTAATGCATGCCGGGCAGGTGCTGGTCAGCGACGTACCCGCCAATCTGGTGAAAAAACGCGGCTCGGAAACGCTGGAACAGGCATTTATCGGTTATCTGGAAGATGCCGGCGCGCAAGGCGAGCAGGCAAAACCGGTAGTTGGAAAAACAGCAGTTCCCGTCGTCCAAAGCATAGAAATCCACACCCCTGATGTGCCGCGTACCTCATTCAGTCTGGCACGGGCGTTCAGCTATACCCTGCGTGAGACATTGGAACTAAGGCGTGATCCGGTACGGGGGACGCTGGCCCTGCTCGGCAGCCTGATCTTGATGCTTATCATGGGTTATGGCCTTAGCATGGATGTGGAAGACCTCAGCTTTGCGGTGCTTGACCGCGACCAAACCACGCTGAGCCAGAACTACGTCTTGAATCTCGCTGGTTCACGCTATTTTGTAGAGCATCCGCCAATCACGGACTATGCTGATCTTGACCACCGCATGCGCAATGGCGAACTGTCCCTGGCAATCGAAATCCCCTCCGGTTTCGCACGCGATGTAAAGCGCGGCACTCCGGTGCAAATCGGCGCCTGGATTGATGGAGCCATGCCACAACGTGCCGAAACCGTACAGGGCTACGTTAAGGGCATGCATCAAGGATGGCTGATTGACCAGGCCAAGCACCGGCTGGGCCAGGACATCAGCGGTACGGCTACCATAGAAACACGCTTCCGCTACAATCCGGACGTTAAGAGCCTGCCAGCGATGGTACCGGCAGTCATCCCCATTCTGCTACTAATGATTCCGGCGATGCTGGCTGCGCTATCAGTGGTGCGCGAAAAGGAATTGGGTTCCATCATCAACCTCTATGTAACTCCAGTCACCCGTACAGAATTTCTGCTTGGCAAGCAATTTCCCTATATCGTGATGGGGATGCAAAACTTCCTGCTGATGACATTGTTTGCTGTCATTATCTTTGATGTCCCGGTTAAAGGGAGTTTCGGCACGCTAACGCTGGCAGCGCTCATTTATGTCATCTTTTCCACGGGCTTTGGCCTGTTCGCTTCCACTTTTACCCGCAGCCAGATTGCAGCAATGTTTGTAGCCATGATCGGTACAATACTTCCAGCGGTCCAATTTGCCGGTTTACTAAACCCGGTATCTGCGCTGGAAGGCGCCGGCAGGTTTATCGGGCAAATCTATCCGGCAACGTATATGCTGATTATCAGCCGTGGCGTATTCACCAAGGCATTGAATCTATCCGACCTGCACGCCGTGTTCATTCCGATGCTATTGTCAGTGCCGGTCATTTTAGGGCTATCAATCGCCCTGTTAAAGAAACAGAGCCGCTGAAAATGAGCCGCGCCAGCAATATTTACAGACTGGGAATCAAGGAACTGTGGAGCCTCATGCGCGACCCGATCATGATGGTTCTAATCGTCTATACTTTTTCGGTTTCGATCTACATTGCTGCCACTGCCATGCCGGATTCGCTGCATAAAGCGTCAATCGCCATTGTCGATGAAGACGGAACTCCGCTATCAGCACGCATCGCCGCGGCTTTTTACCCACCGCACTTTCAGTCTCCGAAAATGATAACGCTTACAGCGGTTGATCCAGGCCTGGACTCCGGCGATTACACCTTTGTTTTGGATATCCCCCCGAATTTTCAACGCGACGTACTGGCTGGACGCTCACCTACAATACAACTCAACGTGGATGCCACGCGCATGAGCCAAGCTTTTACCGGTAGCAGTTACATCCAGCAGATTGCCCTTAGTGAAGTTAACGAATTCGTGCAACGATACCGCGGCAGTGCCACATCGCCGGTTGACCTGGTTTTGCGGGCACGTTTCAATCCCTCACTGACCCCGGTCTGGTTCGGTGCGCTGATGGAACTCATCAATTCTGTCACCATGTTATCAATCATACTAACCGGAGCAGCCTTGATTCGTGAACGAGAGCACGGCACAATCGAACATCTGCTGGTAATGCCGGTGTCCCCAGGCGAGATCATGCTGGCCAAGGTCTGGTCCATGGGTTTGGTAGTATTGCTGGCAACTGCATTTTCCATTGTTTTCGTTGTGCAGGGCGCGCTGCAAGTACCAATCGAAGGTTCTGTGATGCTATTTTTAGCCTGCGCGGCATTGCATTTGTTCGCCACCACTTCAATGGGCATATTGATGGCAACTTTCGCACGATCCATGCCGCAATTCGGTTTGCTGATGGTACTGATACTAATGCCGCTGGAGATGCTATCAGGCGGAGCGACACCTCGTGAGAGCATGCCGGCGTTCGTGCAAACCGTGATGCTTAGTGCGCCTACTACGCACTTTGTATCTGCTGCCCAGGCGATACTTTATCGTGGCGCCGGGTTAGAGGTGGTTTGGCCTCAGTTCCTCGCCATCATTGCAATTGGCTTGGTATTTTTTATTGTTGCCCTGACCCACTTCCGCAAGACCATCAGCCAGATGGCCTAATTTAGTTCTACCATACCGGCATGCCGCAAGTTTGCTCATATTCCAAGTTCACTTGAAACAATTAAATCTTAGTGTAAACTTCAAATACAAAAAATAACAATAAGCTTTATACATAATACATGACGCTGTTACCGATACTTAAAAAACGTATTGTCAGCATGATGAGCTCAAGGATGATGCCTTGGCTGCTGTCAGGTATTGTGCTGCTGATCGGGTCTGTCCTCACCACTAATCTATGGTGGCGCGCACAACAGGATGACACTAAAAAATTACGTATCGCATTAGAATCTGCAGCAGATATTACAGCCAACAATATTCATAGCCGTTTAAATGCTTTCCAGGTAATAATGCGTGGCGTAAAGGGACATATTGATGGCTCTCATCATGTCACCGCTGATGAATTCCACGATTACATACAATCCCTCCGATTGGAAACCGATTTAGGTTTAAAAGGCGTTGGGCTGGTTGAGTTAATAAAACCCGGGGAAAAAGACCGCCATATTGCTGAAATTCGTAAGCTGGGTTTTCCTAAATATCAGATTAAGCCTGAGGGAAACCGTGATATCTATGCGCCAATCACGCATATGGAACCTTTCGATAAAGAAAATGCATTGGCGCTAGGCTTTGATCCGCTCACTGTTCCCCCTGCCAGAATTGCCATGGAACAGTCACGAGATGCTAACGATATTAGGATTACCTCCCACTTCACCTTGGTACAGGACGCAGGCAAATCCAATGTAAATGCTTTTGTTATGTACCTGCCCATCTATAAAAAAGATGCAATACTTAACACCTTGGCCGAAAGGCGTGCGGCAATTACTGGCTGGGTAGATGTGCCCTTCCGCATGAATGATTTCATGGCAGGATTGCGTGGTGAAATTGCCCCTGATCTCGACCTCGAAATTCATGATGGTATGCAGTTATCGGACATTTCCCGTTTGTACCATTCCGACAAAACACACTTCGACGAAAGGCGTGCCGAGGGCCGGCTGCTGACAAGCCGCACGCTGGATATTGGCGGCACTCAATGGACATTGCTGCTAAGCACAACCCCCGCTTTTAAGGAGCGTATCTTAACGTCTGACAAACCGGAACTGGTCGCTTTAGTGGGCATAGCACTCACAATGCTGCTGAGTTTATTAACGTGGTTTCTAATCAGAAGCCAACAAAGTGCCGATGCACGGTATCAAAAACTATTCGATCAGGCGGGCGATGGCGTTCTGGTTTTGAACCGAGACCACAGCTTTCTGGAAATCAATAATGCTGCCTTGATGTTGCTGGGGTATGAGCGCGAGACACTGTTAAAAATGCGCTTACCCGACATTTTAGCAAAGCATGAATTGGTCCGTTTGGAACCCAGTGTCAGGGAGGTAATGGCAGGCAGGCCCCTGCATGAAGAATGCGTATATGTACGTAAGGATGGTAGCGAATTTACGGCCGAGATTGGCTGCCGCAAGCTGGAAGGCAGTAATTATTTTGTGATTATTCGTGATCTTACGGAAAGAAAAAAAGCTGAAGAACGCATTAAGCGCTTAACTCAACTCTATCAGGCACTTAGCGAGATAAACCAGGCGATTGTGCGCATGAATGATGAAAGTGATTTATTCCCGTTGGTATGCCAGTGTGCGGTGGATTTCGGTGGGATGAAAATGGCCTGGATTGGTCAGCTGGATGAAGCAAGTTCACGAGTGTTGCCCGTTGCCGTTTATGGCAACGGGGTTGACTACGTTGATAACTTAATGATTTCAGTTAAAAAAGACTTGCCGGAAGGACAAGGCCCAACCGGTACTGCACTGAGAGAGAATCGGACAGTTATCATCAATGACTATCTTACTAATCCTATTACAAAACATTGGCATGACCGCGCAGCCCAATATGGCTGGGGTTCTGCAGCCACTTTCCCAATCCAGCGCAATGGCAAACCCTTTGCTGTGCTCACCGTGTACCATTCCGCTACTCAAGGCTTTGATGAAGAAGCGATCAACTTGCTTAATGAATTGACTTTCGATATCAGTTTTGCATTGGATAATTTTGATCGTGAAACACAACGACAACAACTGACACATGATTTAAAAAACGCATATGATCGCATCAATCATATTCTTAATGTTAACCCGGCAATTGTTTACTCATTAAAATTTCAGCCCGATCATAGCGATTTTATCGTTGATTTTATTGGCATTGCCATTCAAAAATTAACGGGGTACCCAAGTGAAGACTGGTACACCCCCAAGTTCTGGATTAACCATATTCACCCTGAAGATCAACCAATCGTCTTGCAAGCACAGCAACGCTTGTTAGAACAGGGCTCGCTGAACCATCAATATCGCTTTTTACATGCTGATGGCAGGGTTGTCTGGATTGAAGATCAGCTAATGCTCATCCGGGATAGTTCTGGAAACCCATCAGAGGCAGTCGGTGCCTGGTTAGACATCACGGATCGCAAGGTGGCAGAGCAAAATTTACGTATTAATGCACAGGTCTTTGAATTCAGTCGCGAGGGTATCATAACCACCGATACTGACAACACCATCCTTTCTGTTAATAAGGCTTTCACCGAGATTACCGGTTATACAGCTGAGGAAGTCATTGGTAAAAACCCTCGTATACTGGCATCCGGTACGCTGAGCAAAACCTTTTACAAAACGATGTGGCGGCAGATTATCAACACGGGCTACTGGCAAGGGGAACTGCTCAACCGGCGCAAGGACGGCGAACTGTATCCACAACGGCTTTCAATCAGCACTGTTCGAAATCAGGACGGCAAGATCACGCAACACATCGCCATCATTAGCGATCTATCTGAACACAAACTTGCTGAGGAGCGTATTCAGTTTCTTAGTAATTTCGACCCGCTCACCCTGCTTCCCAATCGCAATCTGCTCCGCGACCGGGCTAAACTGGCATTAGCTACAGCAAAACGTGCCCATCATTTTGTTGCATTGCTATACCTTGACTTGGACCGTTTTAAAATTATTAACGAGTCACTCGGTCCCAATGCCGGAGACGAGTTACTTAAAGAGCTTTCAGTACGCCTGGCCAAGAGCTTGCGTCCAGACGATACGCTCAGTCGCCAGGGTGGTGATGAATTTGTCTTGCTACTGCCTGATACCGATGCAGAAGGCGCTGCCCATGTTGCAAAAAAAATGCTGGATATCATTTCCAGGCCATTTACCTTTGATGCACAACGTATCACACTGACGTCCAGTATTGGCATTGCCGAGTTTCCACAAGATGGTGATAACTTTGATCAGTTGGCACAATCTGCAGATGCCGCCCTTTACCGAGCAAAGCAAGCAGGTCGTAATAATTTTCAGTTCTTTACTCAACAGATGCACGAGCAGGCCAATGAAGTGCTCCATATTGAAAATGAGTTACGGCGTGCATTGGAACAAGATGAATTCCTGCTCTATTACCAACCAAAGATAGATGCAAGCACCTCAAAAATTATTGGCGCCGAAGCACTGATACGCTGGCAACACCCACAAAAAGGGCTGGTATCACCAGCAAGCTTTATCCCCATTGCTGAAGAGAGCGGTATTATTAACGAAATCGGCAATTGGGTATTAAATACTGCGGTACGGCAAATCGCGCAATGGCAAGCAGACGGAATAGCCATTGTACCCGTTGCGATTAATCTTTCTTTAGTACAGTTTCGCCAAGACTCACTCTACCAGTCTGTCTACCAGGCTTTGCGCGAATCCGGGCTGGATCCAGCGATGCTCGAACTGGAAATGACCGAGGGTATTGCCATGGAAAATTCAGAACGCACTATCAGCGTGCTTAATCAACTAAATACGCTCGGCGTCAGGCTTTCAATTGATGATTTTGGCACGGGCTATTCCTCACTAAGCTACCTGAAGCGATTCAAAATTGACAATCTTAAAATAGACCAGTCATTTGTGCACGACCTGGACCGTCATCCTGAAGATGCAGCGATCATCACTGCTATTATCGGCATGGCCAAGAGTCTCGGATTTAAAACCATTGCAGAAGGGGTAGAAACTCAAGAACAGCTGGATTTTTTGCGGGATAAACAGTGCGATCAAATTCAAGGTTACCTGTTTAGCAAGCCCGTGCCAGAGGATGATTTTGTGCAGTTACTGCATAAAGGTGAAATACTTCTAAATTAAGTTCTGTCGGGTTGAACCTATGTCACCGGCACTATGCTATCCGATTGGTTAGCCAATATCAGCTTCATCAACACCGATATCTTCATTCCAAAGCTGAGGTTTGCTGGCAATAAAACCCCGCATCAATTCTATACAGCTACTATCCTGCAAGACCTCAACCCACACCCCTCGAGATAGCAGCAAATCCTCCTCCCCTTTAAAGGTTTGGTTTTCACCGATAACCACTTTGGGAATACCATAGAGCAGGATGGCTCCAGTACACATCGCACAAGGCGACAAGGTGGTGTAAAGGACTGACTCATGGTAAACCTTGGCGGACTGGCGCCCTGCGTTCTCGAACGCGGCCATCTCGCCGTGCAGAATAGCACTGCTGCGTTGGATGCGCTGATTATGCCCGCGACCTATAATACGCCCTTGATGCACAATAACCGAGCCAATGGGAATACCGCCCTCTGCCAAACCGAGTCGGGCTTCAGCAATTGCAGCTTGCATAAATTTGTCCATATTTTCCTCGCAGATGGTAAATAAACAGCTTGATCATACAAAAAACAACCGATTATTGCCTTCACATGAAAGGATTATGTACATTTATTACTAAAATCGGCCTGCATTAAAGTCAGTCAACATTTATAAATATTCATACCCGCCTGATTTGAAAATATAGAGTGTATTTTGACTTATAACTTGGTATATGACACCATTTAATCGCAGTAAAAAAGTATAATTAAACCCTTCATGCGCAAACACTTCAACATTATTATTATCGGTGCCGGGCCTAGCGGCCTGTCTGCCGCTACACGTGCTGCCGAGCACGGCGTGGATTATCTACTGCTTGAGGCATCGGAAGCAGCGGCCAATACTATTCGTAATTATCAGCGACGCAAATTGGTCATGGCCGAGCCGCGTGGATTGCCGCTTCGCAGCCCGTTGCCGTTTAGCGCATCGTTACGGGAATCCGTACTTGAAACCTGGGAAAAAACCATTGCTGATCACAAAATCAACATACGTTATAACGCTAAGGTTACAGGAATTAAACGTGGTGAAAAATATCTTGAAATCAAATTGGACGATGGTGAAAAACTCACGGCAGATCATGTAGTTCTGGCAATTGGTGTTCAGGGTAATTTACGTAAGTTGGAAATTCCGGGAGGCGATCTACCCCAGGTGCAGTACCAATTGGATGACCCTCAGGCTTATCAAAATGAAACAATCGTCGTCATTGGTGGTGGTGATACTGGCGTTGAAAACGCGCTTGCGCTGACTGGCCGCAATCAAGTGATTATTCTTAATCGTGCTGAAGATTTTAGCAACCTTAAAGATAGCAACCTTAATCATTTAACAGAAGCACGACAAAAAGGGGCCGTGGACTGGTTGTTACAAACAAAACCCCAATCCATTGAAGAAAACACTGAGGGAGAGTTTCCAATCACCCTTTTTGCCAACACCCCGAATGGTATTGAACGCATTCCTTGTCACCGGGTAATCGCCCGTCTTGGTGCTTTACCCTCTCGACCTGTGCTGGAAAACTTCGGTGTATCTTTTCCAACGCCCGACTTGGGCGCGCTACCCCTACTTTCAGCAAGTTATGAATCAAACGTTCCGGGACTCTACATTGTAGGCGCGCTCGCAGGCTACCCATTAATTAAGCAAGGGATTAACCAGGGCTACGAAGTTATTGAGCACATACTCGGCAAACCGGTAGAGTCTGCTGACACAGCGTTATTACGCGAGAAATTTGCCAGCTTCTGCGCAGACCGTGGCGTAGATGACGTATTGGTAAAAATACAAAAAAATGTACCCTTGCTGGCAATGCTCAGCACCCTGCAATTACGTGAACTGGTGCTGGAAAGCAATATCCTGTTGCCCGAGCCTGGCGATATTATCTTCAAGCGTAACGATTACAGCACAACCTTCTTTTTTATTATTGAAGGTGAACTGGATGTTTTAATCGACGAAGACAACATCCCGGATGCAGAACTCAAAACGGGAGATTTTTTTGGGGAACTGGCGCTGGTATCCGGTCGCCGCCGACCGGGAACAGTGCGCGCGCGCAGCAAATGTGTGCTGATTGAAACCCCGCGCCGGGTGATGCAGAAACTCATCAATTCCGTACAGTCTATGCGCCGCACGCTGAATGAAGTTGCCATCAAGAGTGTTGTTCAAGTCTGCATCGGGCTTTCGTTGAGCGAAGAAGAACTCAATGACGTAGCGAGCCATGCTACGCTGAAGAGCTTCAACGCTGGCGAGGAGCTTTTCCATGAAGGCGATGAGGCTGATGGACTGTACCTGATTCAAAGTGGCTCAGTCACCGTTTCACGCATCATTGCCGGCAGAGAGGTTGTACTGTTTTATGTGGCTGCCGGTAATTATATCGGGGAAATGTCTCTCGTTTCCGGTGAACCGCGTTATGCTACGGTACGCGCAGCCGTAGCTACGGATGCGGTGCTGATCAAAGCGGATCGTATGCGCGATATTATTGCGCGTAATCCGGAAATTCGCAGTTCGCTTGATGCCCGATATCTCCAACATCTGCAAGAACAGGAAAAAAGGCAACAGCTGGAGAATGCATCGGACGGCAGCGGCACCTTCACTAGCCAATCCACACAATCCAATTTAATTTCATTCCTGATTCAGCAAGGCGTTGGGGAAGCAACTGATGTGCTGTTGATCGATGAATCCTTATGTATACGTTGCAATCATTGTGAAGAAGCTTGTGCTGATACCCATGGCGGGGCAACGCGCCTGGACCGTGAAACAGGCCCCATTTTCGCGAATATCCGAGTACCGACTTCCTGTCGCCATTGCGAGCATCCGCATTGCATGAAAGACTGCCCGCCTGATGCGATTCATCGCGCCTCTCACGGCGAAGTATATATCGATGATAGTTGTATCGGTTGCGGTAACTGCCAACAGAACTGCCCTTACGACGTGATTCAGATGGCAGTCATTCATGATCAGCCTGAACGCAGCCTATGGCAGATGCTGCTTGGAGTTAGTCCTAAAATACCACCTACAGCTGAAGGCACCAAAGTTGCTGTCAAATGCGACATGTGTAAAGACATTGCAGATGGTCCTGTATGCGTACGTGCCTGTCCTGTGGGTGCCGCACTGCGCGTAAACCCTGAGGGGCTTTTGGGATACGCCAGCGGGACCTCCGGCGAAGTCAATTTGTTGGGCGCAGATGAAACTTAGCCCACATGAAATCTGGAAAGAATAGCTGATGCAACGCAGTAATATTTTTGATTACAAAAAATATCTTTATTTTAAAATTGCTGTCATTGTGATTTTAATCGCATTTGCCGCCTATCTGTTATTTGAGCCTGCAGTCGGCCACTATGGCGGTAGCATCTTAGGCTATGGACTAGGTACAATTTCAGCGCTGATGGTGTTATGGATGGCTTGGTATGGTGTACGTAAACGTCGCTATCGCAGCACCGGCTCAACACAGGGATGGCTTTCAGCGCATATTTACCTGGGCACAGCACTCACTGCACTGGTTACCCTGCATAGCGGGTTTCACTATGGGCTAAACATTCACACCTTGGCTTATGGCTTGTTGCTAGTCGTGGTCATCAGCGGTTTTTTTGGCAATTACACCTACATGATTTACCCGCGCCAAATGAGCGAAAATATGGGCGAAGACAGCATGGATGGTCTATTACTTCGCATGGCTGAAGCCGATAAACTGGCACGCCAAATCGCGCTGCTGATGCCTGACAATATCAACAACACGGTTGCACGTGCTTGTCGTGAAACTTCAATTGGTATTAGCTTGCTGGAACAGCTCAGGGGTTATCAACCTAACTGCCCTTCTGCAATGGCGGTAGAAGAGCTTACCGCGATGGGTAATAACCTATCCGCTGATCAACGCAAACTGTACCGCGAGCTCTACTCCATCATGGTGCGTCGTCTATCACTGGTAAAACGCGCCCGGCAAGATTTAATGTATCGCTCAAGGTTGGGTATTTGGCTGTACTTGCATGTCCCTTTTACAATCGCGCTTTTGGTAGCGATGACGGCACATATTATTGCCGTATTTGCTTATTGGTAAATCATGATTAATTGTCTTTTAATCAAAATCACATATAACTCGCGTGGCCTGCCTGTAAAAAGCTACCGAACTATCACCGCAAACGAGTTAACACTCGGACGTGGCGCTGAATGCAATGTACATCTACCAGACCCGCGCATTGCGATGCATCATGCCGTCATTAAACACAATGACGACGGCCAGATTATTCTGCAATCGATAAACGGCGAGCTTGAAGTTGATGATGCTTTAATACCAAGTGTTGGCCTTGCTCATGGTACAAAAGTGATGGTTGGACCTTATGAATTAAAAGTGGAACCTGCACCGCCTGATGTCAATCTGGCAATATCATTAGTGTTGGCACACCGCTTACCGGATGATTACCAGAATATAAAATCGCGCACACACCAGCCGCTTGCGGGCGCTTCAATTTTTAAACGGCGCCTGTCAATATTCTTGGCAGCGCTAATTGCGCTGATTTTTATAGTATTGCCGTTGACGCAAAACCTGATACCTCAATTACATAGATCCATGGCAGAGTTTCCGTTTGGCTTTGATCGCGTATGGAGTCCCGGACGTATATCTACCTCACATATGCATTTTGGCTCGCAATGTTTTAATTGCCACCAAGAGCCGCTTCGTAGAGTTTCAAATAAAGCTTGCTTGAACTGTCACCATGACACTGCACCGCATATTACCAATCCTGCTTCACAGCAACGTGCTTTTAGAACGGCACATCCATTTACCGGCCCAATGCGCTGTGCGGAATGTCATCAAGAGCATAAAGCACCCCACCCTTTGGCACAACAAGATAACGGCATGTGTGTAAAATGCCATGGCAATATCAAGGCAGCCGACCCTAAAACAAAGCTGCCTGATATTCATGATTTTGATCTTGACCATCCGGACTTTAAACTCACTATCAAAACGGGTTCAAATCCAAAAGATATAGAACGTATTTCGCAATCAGATAAAACACGCGTAGTTGAAAAGTCAGGGCTTAAATTCCCACACACGCAACATATTGGCAAGGTGCAGGGGCCTAACGGCATATGGGATGTACGTGAGTTGTCATGCACCAGTTGCCACGTGCCTGAAGGCAAGGAAATGCGTTTTAAACCGCTATCTTTCAAAAGCAACTGCATTACCTGTCATGCCAAACAACTGGAAGTCGGCCCTAAAGAACTCAGGTTAACCTTGCCTCATGGCGAAGAGCAAAGTGTATTCAATACGTTAAAACTTAATGCACCCAAACAGTTTTCAAGTTACTCGGATAGCTTAAAGAATAATGGTTGCGCCTATTGCCATGAAATTACTGAAGGTAAACAAGGTGACGCATTGCCCTGGCATATCGTGCCGTTAAACATTAACCAGGATTGGTTTAGCAAAGCGCAATTTAATCATGGTGCGCATCGTTCGCAACAATGTAAAAGTTGCCACCAGGTAGAAAACTCGGAATCCAGTGCGGATGTAGCAATACCGGATCGGCAATCCTGTTTACAATGCCATTCCGGCAATAAAACCAAGCACAAACGAATTGCCAGCAATTGTATGTCCTGTCACATCTTTCATAATGCACATAAGCCTGAAGCACTCAGTTCAACAGGTAAAGCTATCGAGAAAGATATTGATGCATTACCCGCTCCCACTGTACCAACAAAATCAAACCAATAACCCGGTCAACAAACCATAACGATATGAATGAAAAAAAAGTAGATGTGCTGTTAGTTGGCAGTGGTGTGATGAGCGCCACTTTAGCCACATTGCTATCGGAGTTAGATAGTAATTTAAGTATTATGATGGTTGAGCGCCTGCCAAATGTCGCTGCGGAAAGCACCGCAGCCTGGAACAATGCCGGCACAGGTCATGCTGGATACTGTGAACTGAACTACACACCGGTTGATACTGCCGGTCAGGTGGATATTAGTCGCGCTTTGGCTATTAATGCCTCATTTGAAGTTTCTTTGCAATTCTGGTCTTATCTGGTCGAAAACAGCATATTACCAAGCCCCCAAAATTTTATTAATGCTATCCCGCATCTAAGTTTTGTCTGGGGTGATGCTGACGTGACATTTTTGCGCAAACGTTACAGCATGCTCAAAGCCCATCATTTATTTCAGGGTATGGAATTCAGCGACGATGCGGCAACCCTTAAAAAATGGATGCCACTGATCATGCAGCAGCGTGATGCCGGGCAAAAAGTTGCTGCTACAAGGGTAGGCTATGGCAGCGATGTCGATTTTGGCGCCCTGACACGTAACTTGATCAAAACATTGGAAACTAAAAACAATTTCAACCTCAGGCTTAGCGCTGAGGTAACAAGCCTGAAACAGTCAACCAATGGACGTTGGCAGGTTGGCCTGAAAAGTAAAAGTGGTAAGGAGGCATCGACGATTGACGCAGGTTTTGTATTTCTCGGCGCTGGCGGTGGCGCACTGAAATTATTACAAAAATCAGGCATCCCCGAGGGGCGCGGCTATGGGGGGTTCCCCGTCAGTGGCAAATGGCTGGTCTGCAACAAACCAGAAATTGTTCAGCAGCATCGAAGTAAGGTATACGGCAAAGCCGCTTTGGGCGCCCCACCAATGTCCGTACCACACTTGGATACACGCATCATCAATGGAAAACCTGCCCTGCTGTTTGGACCTTACGCCGGCTTCACCACCAAATTTTTGAAACAAGGTTCGTATTTGGATTTGTTCAATTCGATTACGGCTAATAACCTGAATTCCATGCTAGGCGCTGCCCGCCATAATATTGATTTAACACGTTACCTGATTGGTGAAGCATTGCAGTCGCACAAGTCGCGTGTGGCCACCCTGCGTCAATTCTATCCACAGGCGACAGAGGCTGACTGGCATATAGAAAATGCGGGTAAACGTGTTCAAATCATTAAAAAATGTGACACCAAAGGCGGTAAGCTTGAGTTTGGCACCGAAATCGTAACCTCACAAGACGGCACCATTGCCGCCTTGCTCGGCGCGTCGCCGGGTGCATCTGTTTCCGTGCAAACCATGATTAACGTGATTGAACGCTGTTTTAAATCGCAACTTAAAAATGAAGCATGGCTGCAGAAGTTGAAAATCCTGGTGCCTAGTTACGGAGAGTCGCTAATTGACAATGCAAGCCTGTTAAAACAAGTACGTGGAAGAACACTGAAGACATTGCAGTTATTGCAGAAACCAAACGATATTTAGCTGAAAATGTTTTACTCTCATTCAGGAGAGCTTTCATATTGAAAGCTCTCCTGTAAAAAAGCAATTCCCTACAATAGTCCGCGTTGACGGCGCACCTCGTATAAACAGATACCGCTGGCAACACTCACGTTCAAACTTTCAACTGAACCATACATCGGGATAGTGATAAGCGCATCACAAGTCTCTGCTGTTAAACGACGCATGCCGTCACCCTCTGCACCCAATACAATCGCAATTGGCCCATCCAGCTTGGTATTAAGTAAAGTACTAGGCGAGTCCATGGTGGTACCGACCACGTAAACCCCTGCTTCTTTTAGCTCGCGTATCGTTCTTGCCAGATTAGTCACTGCAATAAATGGTACGGTTTCAGCGGCACCGCACGCCACTTTGCGCACGGTAGCATTTAGCCCTACCGCCCTGTCTTTAGGTGCAATCACCGCATGCACTCCCATCGCATCTGCCACACGCAGACATGCGCCCAAATTATGCGGATCTTCCACACCATCCAGAATCAGGAAAAACGGCGGTTCTTTGAGGTCGGATTCCAAAATATCATGGATATCCTTATAGGGAATCGGTGTATCTACCACGCGTGCGATAACCCCTTGATGGCGGCCATTCATACCCGCCATACCATCCAGCCGTGAGCGTTCAACCTGCATGGTGCGCACGCCTGCTGCTTCAGCCATGTTAAGCAAATCTTTCATACGTGCATCAACACGGTCACGATCGATTAAAATCTCTTGCACACTTGCGCTGTGCTGGCGCAAACGACTTAATACTGCATGGAAGCCAAATAAAATACGGGCATCACTCATTTTTTTACCTTACGTTTAGTGGTTTTTTTTGCCACTTTTTTAGTTTTAATTGTTTTATTCTCTGGCTTGGATTTTGGCGAAGTAGCAGCCCTAGCCTCAGAACGGCCAGAGCGCTTTTCTTTAGGTTTAACACCAAAAGCAGCCTCAGATTTTCGGCCTTCAAATTGAGGGGTGGATTTTACAGCAGATTGACCTCTGGCGCTTGTTTTAACTTGCGCAACATTCTTTTTGGAATCTACCTTAGATTCACCTTCCAGTTCTTTGTTTTTATTAACTAAAGTAAAGTCAATTTTTGTAGTTTCCAGATCAACGCGCACCAATTTAACTGTTAATCTACCACCTAATCGATAACGCACACCGGTACGCTCACCGAACATCTCATGTCGCGCTTTATCATAATGGAAATAATCATTACCCAACTCTGTCACGTGTAATAAACCTTCCACATACACACCATCCAGAGCCACAAACAAACCAAAGCTGGTAACCCCGGCAACCGTGCCTTCAAACACTTCACCAATCTTATCCTGCATGAAAAAGCATTTGAGCCAGTTTGTCACATCGCGCGTAGCATCGTCAGCGCGGCGCTCTGTCATCGAACAATGAATGCCTAACTCATTCCAGTCTCCAGCTTTGTATTTATCACCATTTAATACCGCTTTAATGGCACGATGAATCAACAAATCCGGATAACGGCGGATGGGTGAGGTAAAGTGGGCATAAGCCTCATACGCTAACCCGAAATGGCCGACATTGTCCGGGCTGTACACCGCTTGCTGCATTGAACGCAGCAATACCGTTTGCAGTAATTGTGCATCAGGCCTGTCTTTGATGCGGTCAAGTAGTTTGCAGTAATCTTTAGCCTGTGGGGAATCACCGCCACCCACACCAAAGCCAAACTCGCCCATAAATGTTCTAAGCAGTTCCAGCTTTTCAGGGGTTGGGCCCTCATGAATACGGTACAAAGCCGGATGCTCATGTTTTTTCAAGAATTCGGCAGCACACACATTGGCGGCTAACATGCACTCCTCAATCAGCCTATGCGCTTCATTGCGTAAAGTCGGTTCAATGCGCTCAATTTTGCCTTCCTCATTGAACAGCATGATGGTTTCTGCAGACTCAAACTCTATGGCACCACGCTTTTCGCGTTGCTGGAGCAAGATTTGATACACGCTATATAAATGCTGCAAATGCGGTTTCAGCCAACTATATTCCTGCGCTAATTCACTACCAGGATTTTGTAAAATATCGTAGACGTTAGTGTAAGTCATGCGTGCTTTTGAACGCATCACTGATGGATAAAACTTGTACTGCTTAACGATCCCGGCACTATCGACCTGCATATCGCATATCATGCAAAGCCGCTCGACATCCGGGTTTAATGAACATAATCCATTCGACAAAGCCTCCGGCAGCATTGGAATAACGCGACGCGGAAAATAAACCGAATTGCCACGATCATAGGCATCTTTATCCAGAGCATCCTTAGGCTTCACGTAAAAACTTACATCAGCAATCGCTACCACTAAACGCCAGCCCTTACCCTGAGGTTCAGCATACACGGCATCGTCATAATCCCGCGCTGTTTCACCGTCAATAGTGATCAAGGGTAATTCACGGCAATCAATGCGGCCTTTAAAATCAGCTGGCTGCACTAATTTAGGAAATGACTCGGCAAGTCTTTCGGCTTCGGCACTAAACTGATATGGCAAATTGTGTTTACGTAAGGCAATTTCAATCTCCATGCCGCTGTCTGCATAATTGCCTAAAATCTCTACAATTTTTCCCATCGGCTGCGCATAAGCTGACGGCTGCTCGGTTATCTCCACCATAACCACCTGGCTGGGCTTAGCCCCCATATCCAGATGGTATGGAATCAATATATCCAAATTGATACGTTTATCTTCAGCCGCAACGATAGTGACTCCGCTGGCACGCATCACTCGGCCAACGAGTTTTTGTGTACGGCGCTCCAGCACCTCCACGATCTTACCTTCCGGGCGCCCTCTCCTGTCCAAGCCACTTAACCGCACCATGGCGCGGTCACCATGCATTACTTGCGACATCTCTTTCGGACTTAAAAATATATCCTCGCCATTACACTTGGTTTTATCATCAGTAATCAGAAAACCAAAACCATCAGGATGGCCTTGCACTGTGCCGGAAATCAAATCAAGCTTATCGGCAATACACAAAGCGCCTTTTCTGTTTTGCATGATTTGGCCTTCACGCTCCATGGCGTTAAGGCGCTTATTAAAAACTTCACGCTCCTTGTCACTGATATCAAGCAATATATACAGTTGTTCCACACTCAGTGGAACTCCCTGTTCAGCCATGGTTTCCAATACCAGTTCACGGCTTGGCAATGGCGTCTCGTAGCGGCTTGCTTCACGTGCCGCATGCGGATCATTACTTCTTTTGCTTTTATTTTTGTGTTTTGTCATTGACAAAGATTACCTTTAATATAAAATTCAACGCCTTCGTTACGCAAAATGATGAAAATATCATATAGCGAAAGAAAATGCCCAGATGGCGGAATTGGTAGACGCGCTAGTTTCAGGTACTAGTATCGAAAGATGTGGAGGTTCGAGTCCTCTTCCGGGCACCAAAAATTAAAATTTGTCTATAATTTCAAGCAGCTATTAAATACTCTTTAGCTGCAAGTTAATGGCATTCCGCACGACGGGCCCATTGTACTATAGAAATGCTTATGAAAACGAGAGGGCTACAGCTGGCAAACACATTGAGACCAGCTTTTGCCATGATTTAATTAGATTTACATATAGCCAAGTATTATTGATTCGCCAGCAATGCAACGGCTTGAGCCCGCTTACCAACGTTCAACTTCTGGAATATCCGCTTAAGATGGCTTTTTACCGTGTTTTGGCTGATATTCAGGATCATGCCTATTTCCTGATTGGTTTTACCGACCTTAATCCATTCAATGACTTCCAACTCGCGCTCGCTTAGACATAGCATATTAGGCTCACAGCCAGATTTATCCGAGGGTTCCGATTGTTTCAAATGCTGAATTCTTCTCAGCACATGATCAATATGTGGCATAAGTATACCCATTACTGAATTCTTGATTTCCAACACTTGTTGTTTGCTAAAAAACACATATAAGCATTCATTGCCACCGCGTAAATCACTGACGCCATACACTAACAAAGAATTAAGTTCATGAGGTAAATCCGGGAATATCATCTTGAATTTACAATCAAATTCGGTCGTATCAAAGTGATTAAGCGTGTACCAGTGGCGATTATTGGTTAACCATAGCTCGTATAAATATGTCATACAATGATTTACTTCTGCAGATGCGCCCATCATGGCGCGAGTACTAATGCCATCTACATTGGAAGCAACATCATAATAAAGCTTACGATCAGTACTATCGTCATTAAAATTACCCCAGACAGCAAGGAGCATATCATGAGGAATAAACTCTGAGACGGAGTTTTGCAGCCAAATAAAAAAATCGATATGTTTATCTATTTTGTAAGAACGCTGAATAGCTGAAAACACGTTTTCCCAGTAATAATTTTTAACTTCTGTATCCATAATTATTGCGCACCGATCTATGAGCAACATTGCCCATAACTCAGCTAACGCAAAATGAATGCCAAGAAATAAATATTATTATTATCAATAACTTATAAATAAGACCAGGGGGAGTTATTTGATTTAAATGTTATTAAGTCGACTGTTGTGTCAATTTTACAACTATGTGTATGGCAGAAAGAAAAACGGGAAAAATTGGCTATTTCATCGCATAAATTGCTGGTAAATTACGCCACCAGCCATAAGCATCCATCCCATAACCAAACACATAACGGTTTGGCACCACCAGTCCGACAAAGTCAGCTGAAACCGGCTTAACGTGATCAAGCGCTTTTTCAACCAAAACCGCAGAAAATACTTGTGCTGCACCTAATTCATAACACTTTTCCTGTATCGCTTTTAAAGTGATACCTTCATCCAAAATATCATCAACTAATAATACGGTACGATTGGTTAAATCCAATTTAGGCAAAGATTGCCAATGCAGCGTTTTACCTACTATTCCGGTTTGATAGCGACTAGCATGGACATAGTCTAATTCTAGCGGGAACTTAAGTTGTGTTAATAACTGGCCTGCAAACACAATACCGCCACCCATCACGCAAATAATAACAGGAGAAGTGTTTCCGAGTACTTGAGAAATTTCATGGCTTAATCTAGCAATCGCAGCTTCCACCACATCAGAAGAATGAATAAGGTCTGCCTGCTCAAGTAACTGTAGTGGTTGTGGTGTGTTCAATTTAGTTTCAAGTTTCAAGTTTCAAGTTTCAAGTTTCAAGTTTCAAATATTAAGTATTAAATGTTCTAAAATTTTTACAGGTAGCACTTTGCTGTAAAATACATCCAGATTTAGTGCACGATAACCTGTTCACCCGAAATTGAAGTGCGAACTTCTAGCATGGTTTGAATTTGCGGACTGTACTCTTCTACCCAGCCGGTCAACTCTGTTTTTATATGGCTTTCATTAGCACTATGAGAACCCTCAATCCACTTCAAAAGCTTCTTCACCCATGCAGCATCCGCTTTTCTAGCCTGCGCAATACGCAGCTTTTCATGAGGCGTAGGCAACGTATTCTCATCATCTGCTAATAACTCCTCATAGAGTTTTTCCCCAGGGCGCAAACCTACATATTCAATTTTAATTTCATCTGTTTGCAAACCAGATAACCTAATCATATCTGCTGCTAAGGTGGCAATTTTAACTGGCTCCCCCATATCAAGCACAAAAATCTCTCCACCTTTGCCCATCAAGCCCGCTTGCATCACCAACTGCGCAGCTTCAGGAATCGACATAAAATAGCGAGTAATTTCAGGATGCGTAATGGTTATTGGTCCTCCCTTGGCAATTTGCTCACGGAACTTTGGAATCACGCTGCCACTGCTACCTAATACATTACCAAAGCGCACAATCACAAAACGTGTGACCTCAGCCTCTTCATTTGAGCGGTTTTCTTGTAAACCCTGGCACACCATTTCAGCCAAACGTTTGCTTGCCCCCATCACATTGGTCGGGTTAACAGCCTTATCGGTTGAAATTAAAACAAATTTTGTTACTCCAGCCTCTTTGCACGCCTGAGCTAGCGTATGCGTACCAATCACATTGTTTGATAATGCCTCCCAAACATTACCATTTTCCATCATTGGTACATGTTTATAAGCCGCCGCATGAAATACTACCGACGGTGAGTATTGTGCTAATAAATTGTCGATCCGTACCTTGTTTTTAACATCGCAAGTCATATAAACGAGTTTAGTGGCTAACTTCAGTGAGCTTAACTCCTGCTCCAGTTGATAAAGGGAAAACTCTGAAATATCCAAACAAACCAACACGCTTGGGTTAAATTTAACAATCTGCCGACAAAGTTCAGAGCCAATTGACCCCCCTGCCCCACTTACTAACACGGCTTGTCCATCAATCAGCTTCTGCAACCCTGAGTTATCAAGCTTAACTGCATCACGACCTAGCAAATCCTCCACATCTACTTTACGAATTTGAGAAATACTTACTTTGCCACTCATCAAATCGTCTATTGCAGGCACTGTTAACACCTCTAAACCAAGCTGATTTGCAAGCTCAATAGCTTGCCGACGCTTTTGATGATTCGCAGATGGCATTGCTACTATCGCATGACTAACACCTAGTCGTTCATAAATATCCACTAATCGCTTGATCGAACCTAGTACTTTCACACCAAAAATTTCACGACCAATCATACTTCTATCATCATCCAGCAAACCGATAACACGCCATTGTGTACTACGCGCTAAATCCTTCACCAAAGCAACTGCAGCTTCACCAGCCCCTAATACAATCACTGGATTACCTTGTTTCAGGGTCATGCCATAAAGCTGATGCTCTTTCCAAGCCCGATACGCAAAACGGCTTCCTCCCATCATTAAAATGAGTAAGAGTGGATCTAAAATTAATACTGATCGCGGAACCGTAACTTCGGAACTTAACATAAAAAGTAGAGCTGCAACTAATACAGCAGCTGATGTTACAGCGTATAGAATACGTTTAAGATCCGAAACGCTTGCAAACCGCCAAACACCTCGATATAAACCAAACCCAATAAAAACAAAACCTTGGAGCAAAGCTACCCATAAAGACGTTATAAAAATTGAATAAGTAAATTCATTCGGTATTGAAAAATTAAAACGCAATAAATATGAAAACCCCCATGCCAAAATGGCTGCAGCAATATCATGTAATAGTGCAAATGATGTTCTTGAATTAATCTGATTAAATTTTCGCATTATTTATGCTCTATTAAATTTTCTATTTTCGACAAAACAAGTTTAATTGTTGCCGTAATATATTTCATTTCTTGATTTGTAATAGTATGGTGAACTAAGAAACAAAAGGCATGCTCAGAAAAAAAATGAGCACTGTCACATTGTATTTTTGGTGTAAATCCACCCTCTATAAATAATTTTTCTCTATATATTTCCGAACAAGCACCAAAAAAACAAGGAACCCCGCCCTCGTTTAATAGATTAACAACAGCATCTCTTAAAGACTCACCACCTAAAGTAACCGTTTTAAAATTAGACTTAATTTTTGCGTAAAGGCGGTAATAAGCATTCTTATTGCCGTCTACATCAGCAATTACTGGTACATCTAAATATTTAAATTGTTTTAACACACTGATAATAGCGCTTGCATGATTGTTTCTTTTTACAATCCAACCAGGCAGCTTTTCAAGTTGTTTCAGTCCAATAGCAGCTTGAAATTCTGTCATTCTAAAATTTGATCCAGCACTTTCTGTAAGCCATCTAAAACCTACAGGGTGTTCTTTATTAAAAACAGCATCATAACTACGCCCGATATCTTTGTATGCCCATGCCTGCTTGTAAGCATCAACATCATCTAAAAGTAACATCCCACCTTCACCTCCAGTGGAAATAATTTTATCCTGACAGAAACTAAAAATTGACGCATGCCCCCACGCCCCAACGGGTTTTCCCCCAATAGATGCACCATGAGCCTGTGCGCAATCTTCTACCACCATTAAACCATGCTGGCTAGCCAACTCCATAATCGCAGACATATCACATGGCCAGCCACCGATATGAACAGGAATAATAGCTTTAGTTTTTTTTGTAATTAGCGGGGCTATTGTCTCAACAGAAATATTCCCACTATCAAAATCCACATCAGCAAAAACTGGTATTGCCCCTAAAAGCACTACACAGCTGGCAGATGCTACATAACTTCTACTTGTTACTATTACTTCATCACCTGCTTTGACACCCAAAACTCGTAATGCCAGTTCAAGTGCAACGGTGCCATTTGAAAGAGCAATACCAAATTTTCTACCCACAGACTGTGCATACTCTGTTTCAAATTGCTTACCTAACTCCCCGGTCCAGTAATTAACCTTTCCTGTAACCAAAGTTTGTGTTGCTGCTTCTATTTCGTCTGCCTCATAGAGAGGCCATGGAGATAATTTAGGATGATGTAACACTGAATTTCAACTCTTATAATTTATTAAAAAATTTTTGCAGGATTACCAATTACTGTCGTACCGGTAGATACATTTTTAGTGACAACGGCACCAGCTCCTATAACCGCATAATCACCAATTTTCAATCCAGGCAAAACCACGGCACCAGATCCAATTAACACACCATTTCCAATGGTGACACCGCCACCCAAACCTACATGTGGAGCAACATGGACAAAATCACCTACAGTACAATCATGGTCCACAACAGCCGCATGATTAATAATGCAATGCACCCCAATTTTTGCATCTGGGGCAACAATTGATAATGCTGCTAAAAAAGAACCCACCCCAACTTTCGAAGTCCTTGCTACTACCGAGGCAGGATGAATCACACTAAAAAAATTAAACATGTGAAGGGATGTTGCTAATTTTTCTCTTGTTTTACAATTGCCTATAGCTAAATGTAAATAAGTAGCTTCTCCACGCTCCAAACTAGAAGTGCCATAAACATTTAAACCGGCACTGACCGTAAGCTCCCTATCGTCAATAAAACCGGCACACTCGACCTTTGCATTACGCATTGCATCCAGCACGACTTTTCCATGTCCACCGGCACCATAAATATAGTAATTCACTAAGTATTATTTCCTGTAAAACGTGGCATAGTAGCCTCGCCTTCTGCACTTATTCCATCACGTAAAAACACTTTTTTTACTGTTAGCAGGAGTATTTTAACATCAAGCCAGAAAGACTGATTATCAACATACCAAACATCTAACTTAAATTTTTCATCCCAAGTAATCGCATTCCGCCCATTAACCTGAGCCCAACCGGTTATTCCAGGCCGCACCTCATGACGTCGAGCCTGTTCTGCGTTATATAATGGCAAATATTCCATTAATAGAGGTCTAGGCCCAACAAGACTTAAATTGCCTTTAACCACATTAAACAACTGTGGTAATTCATCCAAACTATAATTTCTTAAAAAATTACCCAATCTTGTTATACGATTTTGATCAGATAAAATTTCTCCGTCTTTACCATATAAGTCCAGCATAGTTCTGAACTTATATATTTGAAAAGGTTTTTCATGGCGCCCTGGCCTAGTTTGGCGAAAAAAAATAGGACTTCCTAGATTGAGTTTAACTACTATCGCGATTAAAACAATAAGCGGCAACAATAAAATAATCGCTACCAATGCAGAAAAAAAATCAAAGAATCGCTTCATAGTTTCGCCTGATAATAGTTTAACCAGGATGTTGCAACACTTTCACTTGTAAAATACTTTTGAACTCTATCAAATGCTTGTTTGCCAAGCTCAATTCTATAATCAGTATCTACTGTTAACCTGTTTAAGCAATTTTGCAATTCCGGGACATTTCTTGGAGTAAACAGCAACCCACTTTCATACTCTGAAATTGCATCGACAACCCCATAAATACGAGAACCAACAGCAGGAATTCCCACAGCCGCTGCTTCGATAATTACGCTACCAAATCCCTCTCGATAACTAGGTAAGCATAACAAGTCAGCAGCTGCCATATAGCTTTCAGGTGAATCAGTAAACTCCACAAAATGTACCCGATCAGAACTTTTATCAATTATTTTTAGAATTTGTGATTTTATATTACCTTCATCCGGCCCTACAAATAACAAATGTGCGTTATTGTTCTCTAAATTGTTAAAAGCGTTAGCTAAGTCTAACACCCCTTTATCAAAATTTAGACGACCTAAAAATAGTATTATTATATGGCCTTCCGAAACGTTTAGTTCTCGGCGAATTTTACTTCTAATTATTAAATTTGGCTTAAATCGGTGAACATTAACTCCTGCAATTGAGCCTTGCGCTAAAACACTAGACTTATTATCTGAAATTACTTTTTCACTTATCAAAAACTGTCTTTGTGAAAAGCTATCAACCAAGATATTTGTGGCTAAAAGACCAATTAAAAAATCAATTTTTTTAAATACCCAACGTTTGACCCCAGTTTTAGTAGCCCATACTTGGCCAGTAAATGTATGGACTCGAACCCCTATTCCCGAAAAAAAAGATGCGAGCATTGCTAACAATCCTGCTTTTGGAGTTACTGAATGCACAATCTGAAATTTATACTGACGAAATAATTTAAACAGCTGCCATAACGCCAAAAAATCTGATCGTAATGAAATCTTTCTTTGAATATTGATTGGAATTATTTTAGCGACATTATCCAACTTTTGTAATGGACTATTTGATTCTACGTTTAGCACAATATATACATCATAAACTTTACTTAATAACATAATTGGTTCAAGTAAAAACGAATTTACGGTCATTGCATTTGAGACTACAAAACAAACTTTACTTTTCAATTAACAATCCATCTTCGCAAATATTATTGATTTTTAATGAGTTTAAATAAGCAACGACCAGCGCTATATAAGCTAACGTCGTAGCATAAATACTAGGTACACTCTTGAAGTGCACACACATCAATAATGTAATAAACAGCAACCAACTTAATAACAAAATCAGTGCATCAAAATAATTAATATGCCAATATCTGACTAATATTAATACTAAGATAATTGTTGAAAGTAGCATAGCTATAGATGTACCAAAGGCAATACCAGCCACTCCCATATGGCTCATCAATAATAAACTGCTGCCAATAGCAATCAATAATCCAATAATTGCCACTACACATATAGCGAATGTATGTTTGGATGCTACCGCAAATTTTAACAACAATGCATTACAAACAAAAAATGGTAGTTGCACTATGGAATACTGCATAACACGCACCACCTGGCTTATTGCATTTCCATCAAAATTTTCACCTTCAAACAACAAGCGAACAATATGATCCGAATAAACATACATCCCAAAGGTAACAGGTATTGAGATTAAAGTTGAGAACAGCAAAAAGAATGAAAGCTCACGCCTAGCCGCGACAATGTGATTTTTAACAACCAGTGTAGAAAAATATGGAAGTATCACTGCAGACATGGCAGTAGTAATTAAACCAGTTATAAACAATACAATCTTACTCCCAAGATTGAATGCAGAGACAGCCCCAGCAGGCAAAGTCATAGCAAGTAAGGTTGCAACTGGCACTGCAAGTGCAATAAATAATGCCGATATCACTTGTGGGAAATATTGCTTTAAAAAGTCTGAAAATTGATTCCGATCAAAGGATATCAATTTTGGCATAAGTGAAATCCGGTAACGCTTAAGCGCAAACTGTACAATAAATAAATTCAATATTTGCCCTATTACCATACCATACATAACCGCATTCACACCATAGTCCGCACCAAAAACGAACAATGCAAAAATTGCTGCTATCGGAACAACCAATTGAGCACCACTTGCCAATAATGCTCTATCATGGGCATTTAATATTGCGTTACCTAAAACCACAAATCCACTAAATAAAAGAAGCGGTAAAGCCAAATGTAACAATTTAGCTAAATCAGCCATGTCTGTAAGTTTTTTACTTAAAGATAGTATAGATAGCACATGTGGACCAAAGCTATATAGTATTAAACAAATTATCAATGAAACAACAGCTATCCAATATGAAAATTTAGTAATTAAATCAGAAATAACATTTGACTTAACTCTTTGTTTTAAATCCAGATAAACTGGTATAAATGCAGTACCGATTGGAATTGAAAATACAGTAGCAACAAACATGGGAATAATTAATGCAACATAAAAATTGTCTAGCGTTTGAGTCAAACCAAATTTATGCGCCATGAAAATATCACGTAGAAAAAGGCCTAGAAAACATAAAAAAGTTAAGCCCATAACTAAAATTGCACTACTTAAAGCAGCCTTTCTATGTGACCTGTGGTCCATCTCAACTAAATTATTAATTAAATCGTTTTTTACTAAGGGGGATCGCAAAAAATCAAACAATTTCCTTAGACGGTTGGTTTTTTCTAGCCATGTTACCCATCCAAGCACACCCAGCAAAAGCATAACAAAAATGTATGCATAGCGAACGCGGTAAAGACTACCAAGATTTGCTAATGTATATCCATAAATTAGCAAAAAGAAACCAGCAAAATAAATGCATATAAAAACCCCAGGTTTACGATTATTAAATATCAATAAAAGAACCCCTGAAATAGCGATGTAATAAATAAGCATTTCACCAGTTGCAATTAATCTAGTAAGGCTAAGATGAGAAAACCATGAATTAGGGAATGGAGCGAACATTGCAACCTGCAAAGCCCGTGGCAAGAAGTGCACCATTTCAGTTACATTCTGCGGAGTAATATTCTCATCAATGATGGATTTTGCATTTTCACTTTGCCCATATTCAATTAACGCAGCTCTTGTTCTTGATGCGGTAGCAAGATAACCTTCAAGACGGCTAGGTACCCAGGAGGAATTTTCCCAATGCCACATTTTTTTACTATGCCAATCTTTATAATATGATTCAGCCTCCGTTTGTGCCACTCCTGCCACTCCATTTGCCTGGGCAATTTGTTCCACTCGTAAATCAACTACTAAATTTATGGCATAACTAATAAACATTAAACTTATTAAAAAGAAAATAAATGTCTTAATGTTTATTAATAATTGACGCCTTATTGCATAAAGTATCATCAACAATATTAATGCCCCTAAAGTAGCTAACAAAATAAAAATTAAATTGTATGGACGGACACTTCCGACCAAAAATACGCCAGCTAGATTAGCGAGTATTACTAGCAACCAAGCACGATTACTACCCTGTCCGTTAATGGCTTTCAGCCATGTTAGCAAAACAAGTAAAGTTCCTGCAATTACATAACCATCTTTATGTACTTGACCATACCAATTTAATGATGAAGGGAAAGTAATAAACAATATCGCAGCAATAATGCCAGCATAAGTTCCAACATTATTTTTTGTAGCCACCTCTCGTGTTATATAAAAAACAAGCAAGCCGCCTAATGCATGAATGGCGGCGTTAATTGGTATAATCAGACTTGGGTCATAACCAAATAGTCGATAAAGTGCGGCTAACATAGCCGTATTACCAGATGCACTTGCTGTTGGAAAAAGTTTCCAGGCACTCCAACCATACACCCGAATCTGTTCAGCAAGATTCACGGCAACAGAATGAAAATAAGCTGAATCATTAGGTAAAAGCCCACCTGAAGCATGCATCGAAGGTATCAACGAAAGTAATACTTTTTGAAAAATCAAGGCCGCGCATACTGAATAACAAAAAAATATTACCCACAAAATTATGGCAATAGGCTTATTATTTAGTTTATTGTTTTTTAAAAACCACTTATGTTTCATTGTCAAATGATGCCCCATATGGACTACGTATCCGCAAATTAATTATTAAATACTACTTATTTAATATATAGATTTATATATTCATTTATATCTTTTATTGTTTGATCATTGCTTTGTTGGATTGTCAAAAACTTTGTTGAATCATCTTGATATCTTGTTTTATTTCCAAGTATCTGAATTATGTTATTCAAATTAGAATTATTAAATGTGATTAGAGATATAAACTTCAAAACAACTTTTGAAATGTGTACTACAGTTATTTTCTTTTTAGCTGAATTGGCATAAAGCTTAATAATATCTACCCATTTCACATTGTCAGAAAACTGCATAACTATAACGTTTTCAGTTAATTTAATATTGGCAAGCGTAACTAATATCATCACAATTCTGTTGATCCCAATACAATTTAAAGTGGCATTTTTTGACCCTGGGAAAAACAAACAACCAAATGCCAGGCTATTTAATAAAGATTTTAAAGCCTTGCTAGTCATGCCAATACCTATAACCATAGGGATTCTTACAACACATAGTTGAATTGAATTAACTTTAGCTACTGCCATCATGGCATTTTCACTAGCAACACGAGCTTTTGCATATGGAGTCTGAGGATTTATTGCAAAATTAGTGTTAATAATATCTTCTTCGGCTTTTCCATAAACAGCTACTGTGCTTAACATTACAACACGCCTAATGCTGCAATTTACTGCTGACAACATAACCTTTTCTGAAGCAGATACATAGTCTTCAGCATACTTCTCATGTTTTGTACTTCCTGCACAGCAATAAAGAATTTGAACGCCTCTTAATACATTTGAAATTTCAGATATTGAACTTGTAAAGTCAATTTCATGCTTCTCGACTTGATTTAACAAATCTTCAGAAAGCGAAGCAATATCCCGAACCAGCACCTTAACTGTATAGCCACTATTAATTAAGGCTGATACAAGATGCTTGCCTATATATCCATTTGCACCCCAAACAGCGGCTACTTGCATTGTTTACCCTTATTTATATCCCATCTAACCCCTGCTAAAAAGCCCTTCATGTATCCAATTAAAGGGGATAAACTTTTAACTTTAAAAGCCATTAAAATTGCTTCCATCAAAAGCCCCACCACCAACAACAACAAGTTAAGTGTGGCTTTTGGTTTATCTTTATGTTTTTTGTAAAACACAAGGAATTCTCTTAATTTTCGAGCATATTTTTGCTCAAAAACAGCACGATTTATCGGCGACATATAGTGCGCCAATTTTGCATTTGGATTTATGCAGAAATGTGAGTCCCCAAAATAATCTGCAGCACGGGTAGAAAAATCAATATCTTCCAACATAAAAAAATCATTTTTCAGATCAAAAGATATATTTTCAAAGACTTCTTTACGGTAAGAAGAAATGCCACCACTTAAGTAGCGGCTTTGTATCAATTGGGCTGATGTTTTCTCAGAAAATCCATGCACACCTACTCTTGTATCATGGAATATACCTTTGTGAAATAAATGGAAAAGAAATACATAGTTTTTGCTTAATGGTGGCAAATTTGTAGTGACGCCACAACACCCCATCATTTTCAGATTATTCAAAAAGAGAAGTTCAGTTTCAAAAATATAGGATGATTCTAAAACCACATCATCTTCAAGAAAGCATATTAAATCACCGCTCGACTCATTTACTGCAACTCTTTTTGCATCTACAAGACCAGAAATATTTGTATCATAAACATAACGCAACTTAATGCCAGTATTGTCTGACAAAAGAGCTTTAATTAAGTCACGCGATACATCCGTTTCACTTTGATCAATAATAATTAGCTCATCAGGCACTCTCGATTGTTTTACAATAGACTCGACTGCATTTAATAGGTCATCCGCTCTATTTTTAGTTGGAATAACTGCACTGATATACATTGAATAAAATGACAAAAACTATTTGATAATAAAACAAGCGCCCATGGGCACTTTATAAAAAAACGATGGCTGATTAACTTTCATGAACTCATCTACTGCGGTTGTTGCACCAGGAAACTGTGACGAACCGTAATCATCGACAACAACATACCCGCCCTTAACCATCCTAGGCCAGAAGAATTCCAAGCTATCTAGTGTAGGTTGATACAAATCAACATCAATATGCACAAAAGAAAATTGCTTATTAGCAACTTCATTAAATCTATCCGGGATCCAACCCGGATATAGATTTACAAAATCAAAGCCCGAAAGCACATTCGCCACTTGAGATTCTCTTGATGAGAAAATCTCTTTTTCTAGTTTTATCTCTTCGTTAGTCATACTGCGAACCAAATTACTATCCTTCTCAGTTTTATCTGAAAGCCCACCTTCAAAGCTATCAAAAATATGGAAATATCCAGTAAATTGATTTTTAGAAAAAATTTCGGCAATCATCCAAGCTGAATGACCCTTCCAAACACCACACTCAACTATATCTAAATTAGGGAAAGTTTTAGATGCAATATCAGCAATCTGAACCAAACTATAGTACCTACATTGTTTGTAAAAATTATCACTCCAAGTAGCATTAGCAAGACTCATACCCTCTTTATATAACTGCAACTCTTTTTCATTATTTAAGAATGGGGAAAAAACAAACCTATCAACCAATACAAAATCTGATTTTCTACCCCTTTTAATTTGAATATGAATTGAAAGACCAAAAAAGTCGCCAATTTTTGCAATTATATTTTTAATTAATTTTTTCATTAAGATAATTTCATTGTTTTTTAAAAAGTAAAATATGTTCAGTACCTAAACGTGACATTATCTTATTATTCAATGTAAATAATGTATATCGCAATTTAAGTGCTTGCGGCCAATGCGTCATTCCTGGAAGTGGAAAGCTATATCTAACCGATTGCAACTGTACTAACCCAATTGAATTCGTGATTAATAAAAGATCATTGATCTTGAGTCTATTTTTATTATATTTAGATGAGTTCCCTACAACCAACCCCCTAATAAAATAGTATGGAAATAAGAGTTTCCCTATTGGATAAGGATTAGGAGTTGTTTCGAGCACAAGTAACCCGCCAGGCTTCAGTATTGTTGCAATTTTTTTAAATAACAACTCTACTGAAGGCACATGAGCAATAACACCCACACAAATTATTACATCAAAAGATTCATCATCACTAACAGCGTCGAAAGAATCGTTGATTAATACAGTGTTTGATACTAATCCGACGGGTATTTTCTCTTTAACTACTTCTAACATTTTGTCAGAAATGTCGACAAAAGTTATCAAATTGCTTTTGTTTAAAAACTGCAAGGACAGGCTACCGTCACCACATCCTATATCTAAGATTTTTACATTATTAACGTCACCTAAAAACTGTTTAACTATATTTGACCTTATTAAAATACGATCACTACTATTTTTAAGATAATCCAACTTGTTAAAAAATAGTTTCACTCTATTATCTGTCATGCATCAATATTTCTATAAATTATTTGGACCAGGAGTTGAAAGGCCTTAACATTTCGTCATATTCTGAAAGCCATTCTTTTGCATAACCACAGTTTTTGTAATCTTCAAAATATGGACCTCCCTTTGTGTAGTGCAAATTAGATATGTCTTTAATGGGCAACTCTGAATCGTAATCCACTAAATGATTCCAACGATGGGGTATTTCTCCTATTTGATGATCTTCTAGCCATCTAAATCTATGTAAATCAAGGCCAGTAGCTGTTTCAACGTAAGTGGGCGTCAATGCTTTACACTTTGCATTATTCATCATCATTACGCTAGACCAGTTTTTACGCTCATACTTTGTTTGTGTTTGATTTAAAAATTTCAACTCCTCAGTAGGAACATGGTCGTGATGCACACACATCAAGGCATATTTGTCATCACGTAAATTCCATAGATTTGCAATATCATCAAGAACCAACATGTCGCAATCCATGAATATGGACCATCCTTCGTAATCTGAAAGATAGGGTGTTAAAAATCGAGAAAATGAAAATTCCGTAGATTGTAAAGGATTTCTCTCGCGATTAAATATCGTTCTTAATGTACCAAGACTAATTGGCGTTATTGAAACTGGCTGACTTGCTCTTCTCATAATTGAGGCAGAAAGTACATGATATGCCACCTCCTCATTTGGGTCGTATCCAATAAATATTTTAATCATTTTCATCCCCTATAAATTAACATAAAATAACCTCATAAATACCCATTAAGATTCATCTCTATTGCGGTTTCCGATAATCTTAGCTGGCACACCTGCAACAATTGAATACTCAGAAAAACTAGACCTTACAACAGCACCACTGCCCACAATAACCCCGTTTCCTAACTCAACACCATCCTGAACAACAACATTAGCTCCAATCCAAACATCATCGCCAATAACAATTCCAAGTGCTTTGGTTCCCTGCATTTTAATTGGAATATCTATTGATGAATATATATGGCTTGAAGCCACAATTGTTGTTTGAGAAGCAATCATGCAATACTTACCAATTTCAAGCCCGCCTTGACCATAAGCTACAACATGTGGACCTAACGCACTAAAGTCATCTATATTAATATACCCGCCAAGAGCATCAAGCACTGCCCCATAACCAATCGAAACATTATTGCCAATACTCACCCCACCTCCGGTGGCTACAATCAAGCATTTACCAATGCTCGCACCTTTTCCAATTTTCAGATTCCACGGAAAATGAATATCTGCGCTAAAAGAGACACGACATTTCCATCTAATAGACAGAACTAAAGCAATTATCATTGATGGTGCAGGCTTCCGGCGCAAAAGGCTCTTAATGCAAGTTAAATAGCTCATTTCAAGTTAAATAGCTCATTTATATTAAGGCTCAAAAATCATATGAATCGTTATGCAAAAGAAAGTTAATCCAATAAATCAGAAAGAGTAGAATTTGAATTAATTTTTTCAAGGTAGTATTGCGACATCTGCTCCCCCAAAGCAACTTCATTATTTAACTTAACCAAATTATTGAGATTAACTCCAAATAATTCATTCATTTCTAAAATCTCAAACCCGTACTTTTTATCCAAATCGAATACATTGCTACTTATTATCTCACCTAAACTCAGATATACAGGAGTTACATTAAGTTTTAAATAATCCAAAGCTACCGACGAAGATCTAAAGAAACAAATTGATGGTAAATACTCCATAGAATTTGAATAGAGATTAATTCCAAATTTTTCCGCATAGCCTATTAGATATTTATAAGAAGAAGTATTAGGATTTAATCTTAAAATAATTTGATATTTCTTCTGAATACCTAACGCAATTATGCAATCAATTATTCTAGTTGATTCGGCGATGTTTCCCGTAAGCGCAAATAATAAACAATTGGGATTTTTTTTCTTTGGGTTAGTTTTATTATTTTCATCTCCTCTTAGAAAGTATCCTTTTTTAACAATAGCATTAGGAAATGTTACTCGCACTAATCTAGCTATCATTTGACTTGGCGCAACAATTATTGAGGGAATTTCTTTTTGCCTATAAAAACCAGGCATAACAAGACTAAGATGCCTTGGGGTTAGCACACAGTGAATATACCCAACAGATTGAACCGAACTTTCATTCATGCACTTAACAATATTTTTTTCCCAACTGCGCCCTTCCATTGGGTAAAGAATTTTATTCGTTTTATTTTTATTCAACCAAGCCTTAATTGATATAGCAATCAAATTATTCTGTGTAATTATTCCTGAGTTTATTTCCTTCAAACCAAGCAAAAAGAAAATTTCTTTATAATCTAATCTGTCGAGTTTTATGACTTTACTAAGTAAATACCCCAGTGATAACAATGGTGAAAATAATATATATATTGAAAATTTAACTACCTCAAAAAAACTCAATGCTGATTCAACATAAAAATAGTTTTTGCTGCGAAAACTATATCCACCAACGATTTTTAAATAATCGAATTTATTATCTAGCTGAGTAAGTAGCGGTCCAAAGTAAGCATCTTTACTGCTTGATTGAATGCCTAATGAAATTACAGTAAGAGAATGTGAAGCTATTGGCTTAGGATTGCAGAAATACCTCAGAATAGTTCTAAGTAATATAGCTATATTTTTTACAGGCAAAAAGAAAAATATAATTAACTTTATGAGCTCTCTCAAAACCAATGTTATCTTTTTAAGAGATTCAAAAAAACCCTTATTTATAATAAATTTCATAAGCACATCGTCACTAACTGGCAATGTGCCGAGATGACCAGATGTGAATGAGAAATGATTTTTTGTGTCTACATCAGAAAACGATTGGATTAAATCTTTAATTTTCAAATCATTACTAACAGTCGACTTCAATATCACTGCCTTAGTGCTGAACATTTAAAGCCTTTCTCACCCAAGCTTTAAGCTCTTCCTGACCATTCAAAATGAGAATACCATGCGCAGCAGAATCATCTTTTCTTAGCATCCCAGTAGGATCGTAGTAAACTGACGGTTTTCCTAATTCACGACCAATTAAAGCAGTAGATGTATATGGCATAGAAATGACAGCTTTAGATTTCTTTATCAACTCCCAAGCCGCCATATCCGGATTAACCATTACGAAATTTGAAAGCGTTTCTAAGTTTTTAATCGTGTTACGATAATGAGGATGGGAGAACCTACCAACATCTCTTTTTCGCTTTAACGCCATTTTTAAATGGCTGTTTGATAGTAGCATATAAATATCCTCTAAAAAACGATTAGCAACACTTGGAATATAGTATTCAATGTCAAGACCCAATGAACAATAAAAACTGTTTCTCATTGGCTGCACATCAAACACGCTAACTATATTTTCTGGAATATCATCAAAATCCTGCATACTTGAACTGAACCATATTGGTCCGACTACATCAGCCCGAGCCTCAGGGCCAACTGACTTTCTAATAAAATCCGCCTGCCACTGATCCCAAACCAAATAACGGGACCAATTCGCTGCCTTCCATCCATAAGGTATTGGTACCTCAGCTGGAGATGTTTTAAAACCTTCACAATTGGTAGAATAAAAATAAAAAATTATTTCAGAACCTGCTTGTTCTACGTCGTATGTCCACAATGGTCTATATATCCAGCCAGAATTATGAAACCAATATTCTTTTGCCAAATAATCAACTGGTAACAAACGAGCCTGCCCAGATAAAGCTGCCTGATTCAATAATAATGCATGCCACCAGCGCCCACGAGAATAATCAAGTAGAGCGACAACAAAAGCCCTTAATCCCCAAAAAACATATTTGAAGATAGCACCCCATCCCCTTAACTCAGGCAACGGACTTGATTCAGGAAGAACGGAAACATTATCGATAACAATAGGCGAAGAATTATTGACACTATGCTTTATAACCTCAACCTGCAATTTCTTTGCATACTTCTGCATATACCATGAAATAATATCGTAGCTTTGGCGGCCATCAATCCGTTTAGGCAAATTTCCGGCCGCGAGACCAACAAAATAAGCATAAGACTTTTTACAGAAATCTCCCTTTTTTGCTGAAGCTATTTCAGTGAATGCTATCTTGCCAATGATCGCTACACCGTAAAGCAAAAGTGCGCAGACATAGAATTGCCAAAGTAGAGCCGACCAAAAATTGGCGACCTTAAAACCGTGTCGCGTCAGGATTTCGCGCCATTCTTTAGGCAATGGGAACACGACTTGGCCACCCTTAGTTCCCAAAGCAATCAACAGAGCGCGATTTAGGTCAAGACCCCCAACCCTGACCAGCAGATACTGTCTTACGATAATTTCACCGGATGCGATTCCACACCCCATTACAACAGGCGAAAAATGCTCCTTAGTCAAACCTAGCTGATGCTCTGTTAACGCTTGTTTGACTGTCGCAACTCGATCTAATTGACCGGATTGCTTCAATACCCGATACCCGCGCATAATCCTGCGCAACCGTCCACGCTGAATCCGTTTTATGATCGCTGAAAAAGGTAAAATGATGTATTTAATCAAAACAAACTTCGCTGACAATGGTTAGTACATTCTTACAAGAAAATCTAAAATCGGTCATTAAGCACTTTTTCGTGCTGCAAACACCTTAACTGTCGTCGGTTTTCCCTCAAGCATATATTTGCCAGGAATATCGAATACCCAAGAATATCCTGCTGACAAGAACGCCCTTTGAGATGCGACATTGTCTACATAAGCACCTGCTTCCACCCATCTTAACCCCAGTACGTCAATTGCCCACTGCGTAACAGCGGATATTGCCTTTTTGCCCAAATGTTGCCCCCATACAGCCTTATCAAAGAGACACACGCCTATGTGTGCCGTCTTGTGATAATGTTCAATGCCATGCAGTCTTACCGTGCCGCAATAGCTCTCGGAGCCTTCTCGCCATATCCCCCAAAGTACTGAATTAATTGATGCCTCGTTAGCCGCAACGAAGTCAAGAACGCTTTGGGTCGTTTGCTTTGTGTGCTTAACCCCATCCAGATAACGATTCACTTCCGGATCATTTAGACCAGAAACATAACCAGCATGGACATCTGTGATCTTCAGAGGTCGCAAATAACCGCCCTCGAATTTCAAAATAGTATCAGGACTCATCCCAACAACTCCCATGTTAATGCAGTACCGCGTTTCACATCCCGTTTAATTGTCTTACCCAGCACAATCTCCAAGTGCTTCGTCGACAGTCCTAGACCCGGCCGAATCGCCCGAACATTTTCTTTAGTTAGCAAATCTCCGGCTTTCAAGTCTTGCACCACATATAGCGAACGTCGATACTGCAGGGATTTTTTCTCTGCCTCAGTAGGGCCGTAACTCACCTGCCCCAGCGCTTGCCAAGCGCGCTCTGTTTCTACAACCAACTGCGCCATTTCGGCAGGCTCCATAGAAAAAGCGCTATCTACACCGCCATCAGCACGATTAAGAGTGAAGTGCTTCTCAATGACAGTAGCACCTAGTGCCACGCTAGCTACCGATACGCCAACACCCATGGTGTGATCTGACAAACCCACCTCGCATCCAAACAACTCACGCAGGTGCGGAATAGTCAGGATATTAGTGTTCCCTGCCGTCGCAGGATAAGTGCTTGTGCATTTGAGCAGGATCAAATCCTTGCATCCTGCCTCGCGTGCGGCACGCACAGTGTCGTCCAATTCAGCCACCGTAGCCATACCAGTGGAGATAATCAACGGTTTACCAGTAGCTGCCACGCGGCGGATCAATGGCAGGTCAGTATTCTCAAATGAGGCTATCTTATGGCACGGCACATCCAGACTTTCGAGGAAGTCTACCGCAGTGTCATCGAAAGGCGTGCTGAACGGGATCATGCCCAGTTCACGAGCCTTGTCAAAAATTGGTTTATGCCATTCCCATGGGGTATAGGCCTCACCATACAGTTTGTAGAGCGAGGTTCCAGCCCACAAGCTTTTGGGGTCGCTGATATGAAACTCACGTTCGTCAATATCCAGCGTCATGGTATCTTGGGTGTAAGTCTGAATTTTTAGTGCATGTGCACCTGTCTTGGCGGCGGCCTCGACGATTTCCAAAGCGCGTTCAAGCGACTGGTTATGATTGCCAGACATCTCAGCTATGATAAAGGGCGGATGATTTGGGCCTATATCACGGCCGGCTATTTGAATTGTTTTCATAAGATTGTTCTCAAAAACTTACGGTAGCGCCCTGGACTCGCACCATGATGCGATCCTGCGGTATATCAGGAAAAACGACAGACTTTCCTTCTGCTTCATCAAGTGCCCACAATACGTCAGTAAAGCCCATACGGTGCCTCATCAAGACTGTAGACGAAAAACGTGGGTTAATCTCGAACACGCGCGGCCCTTTATCGGTCAAGCGCAGCTGGATATTCATGCTGCCACGCAAATCAAGACCTTGTGCAATAACTTCACACATGCGCGAGGTTTCCTCATCCTTGATTACTTTCGCCCAGCCAGTGAACCCGCCAGTTAAACGTCGCAACATCAAAAGACTAGCAACCTCACCATCGCTACGGCGGTATACCGCACATGTTACCTCACGGTCAGCCGGTTCCAGCAACTCTTGGAAAATCGCGTCAGGATAGCGTTTAACGAGGTAATCCACATCTTCATCGTTATTAACAGTGAATACCGCACGAGACCCCGAGCCAAAACGATTCTTCAGAATGCAGGGAAAAGCAATGGGGCGGCCCTCGCTAACAGGTTTAGTCCAAGGCACCGGCACATCAAGACTGATGAGCGCGCGTACTGTTTCTAACTTGTCTAGCCCTGCCACAACAACTTGCACTCCAGCAGTAATCCATTTTATTCCGGGGGCTAACTCTAAAAATGGTAAAGCTGCACCCAACTCAGGCTCTGACATAGGGATTATCACATCGACAGAATACTTTCTGACAATGTTTTCTATCGCATCTATATAGTCAGGTGAGCTTGCGCTGGGCACTAAGGCAAACTGGTCAACAAACAAATGACCACCATGCTGCGAATGCACATCTACACCAATTAAACGAAGATCTGGTCTGTTTTCCCTAAGAATAGTGGCAACTCCTTGAGAAATATCGCCACCGATACCGGTAATAAGAATAACTTTAATCATTTACGTATTAAAACCTCTGCAAGATAGGGTAATTCAGGGTGACGTTGCTGGCATTTTTGCACCAACTGTGATGAATCATATTGCTCATGGTGGAACTCCAAGTTTCGACTAACCGTATCGAAAATTGCCCAATGCGCTCCTGGCTTATGGTTACGTGGCTGACCGACTGAACCTGGATTAACTAATAACGTTTTGCCAATCTTTTGCTGCATGGGGTAGTGTGTATGTCCCATCACAACCAAGTCAAAATTCTGCACGGCACAACGCTGCAACAACACCGCTTCAGCATCTGGGTAGATATATTGATCATTATCCCATGGAGCACCATGACACAGCAAAATCTTGCAACCATCGATAACCAGCTCTAATGGATGGGGCAAACTGCACAACTCATCAATCTGTTTCTTGCTTAGCTGCTCAAGGGCCGTACGCAAACCTGTACCGTAACGCGTATCCACTTGAACCAAAAATTCAGGGTCAAATCGCGCAGTATTCAGCATGTCTTCATGGTTTCCGCGAACTATGTGCTTATCCCATGAATGTAATAGTTTTAACACTTGCAATGGCGCAAAATAGTAACCGACCAAATCCCCAGTAACAAGTAACTTTTCCACACCAGATGACGATGCGGCTGCAAGGACCGTTTGCAACGCGAGGTGATTGCCATGTATATCACCAATGAGTGCAACTCTCACAAAAACTAACCTATTACCGGTCGAACAATAACTGTAATATCTCGACCTAACCCAATTTTAAACATTGCCCGATAGTAGTCTAAGTACTTGTCTATCCCATGTTTACTGGCGATCATAATATCATGGTGCATTCTCGCCCTATTTGCTTCACGACCATTGGTTGGATCCATGGTGTAATTCGATCCAGAATGAAGCAAATAGAGGTCAACAGGGAAATCCGAAAAGGCATCAACGACCTCAAACCCGCGATCTTCCATAAACTTAGTTAAGTTTTCGGTATTAAAGTAGTGCAAATGATGAGGTGGAACGAACCAAAACTCCCGATCAATCATTCCTTCTCGTAAAGCTAATTGCTGAATATCTGAATAGTCATTAGGCACAGTAATGGCAAGAAGTCCATCCGGTAAGATTATCTTTCTGATTGATTGCAAGAAAAGATCTGGATCTAAAACATGCTCAAGAACATTAGTTGATGTACAGACGCTAAATTTCCTGCCTTGGGAAATTAACTCTGAAAGACTTTCAAAAACATCACCAGCAATATGACGTGATGATAAGTGAGGGAAAAATTTACTAACCCCATACGCCGAAAAATCTAAGCCAGTTACATCATAGCCATTTTTATTTGCCGCATTCAACAGGAATCCCTCGCCAGCACCAACATCTAAAAAAGACTTATCACTTAAAGAACTAGCACTATTGAGTGCATGAATGAGCGTATCGCACTTAAGGTTTTTATAATCAATTTCCAAGGCATCATAAGACTCCTGATAAGTGCTGGACTTCGGCGCTTGGTAATAGGTTTCTGCATAGAATTTCTGCAATTCGACTGGTGTAGGTAGTGGTTCTGTTGATATAAAACCATCAGACGTTGCGAATTTCTTGTACTCAGTATTCATTTTATTTTCTCTCAAACAGTATTCGGTAATTAATAAAGCATTCTTAAGATCATTGAATTGAAGTCATAACATTTATAACTCGAGTAACTCCTAGCCCATCACATAAATCCATCGCCGTAGCCACATGGAGAAAAATTTTGCGTGATTTAATTTCACAAAGCAATGCAGCGCTAATATTTTTACTGCTGACGTCCGCTGACTTACCTAATAGCCGTATCACTCCTCGACGATTTAGAATTTCAGATATCGGAGTTTGATTCTCAGCCAATGTTATAACTATACTAGGCAATCCAAGACACATCCTCTCCCAATTCGTTGCACCACCACCGCCAATAGCTATGTCAGCGGTAACCATTAAATCTGCCAAATGAGGCCGTGGCTTATGAATGGTGGTTCTTCCGCGTAAAGCAGCTAACTGACTAAGCTGTTCATAATAAAGATAATTCTTACCAACCACTATATCTAACTCAATATGATCTAGCCCGTCAATAGATAGAGCCTTCAAAGTTGTTCCTGTTAAATCGAGAGAGTCGGCACCGCCAAAAAAAATCAAGGCTCGCTTGATTAATTCGGTTTGAGTTCGTCGAATTTTCACTGCTCGATACTGAGCATACTCTGGTCGAAGCAATGCATAACCTGGCCCCAAGAGCAATCTGCAATCTTGGGATACAAATCCTCTATATCGCGTTTCATCTTCATAGTTCTGATCTATCAAAAGATCGCATTGATGTGAGCGATTCGCAATATCATCGATAACCATAAGATGGCGACAACTTGTCCGTAGTGCTTGCTCCCAGCGGGAATCGATAGCATAGTGATCGACTACCAACCAGTCCACTGCAATCGTACCAATGCAGCTTTTCGTTTGTGCGGCATCAATAGTCCAATCAGCACCAAGCCAAGCATCGTAATTCGGCTGCTGTTCTTTAATAACAATTTGTTCAGGAACCCTAGGCAAAACACTTACAGAAAAGCCACGTTGACGAATCAGATCAATCAAATTTCCCGGTTGTTCACGACAAATGAAATGGCACTGTGCTCCAATAGCCTGCAATCCATCAGCTAGAGTCAGACAACGCATGACATGGCCAGTGCCAATTTGCAAGGATGCATCGACGCGGATTGCAATGTTTTTTATACCCATTTATATTACGGCTCGATACAGATCAGGCAACCGATCCTGGCGGGTAGAAAAGCCTCGTCTAAAATCAAGCAACTCCTGACGGCTTATTTCGTAAATATCCATCTCACCTTCCGTGAGAACGGGTTCGATGAACTCCCCATTAGCGTTCACAATTACAGAGCTACGCTCATATTCCAGACCATTCCCATCTACCCCAATGCGGTTTACGCCAATAACAAAGGCTTGATTCTCAATAGCGCGAGCTTGAAGCAAGGTTCTCCAGTGCGAGACCCTGCGTTTTGGCCAGTTAGCGATATTAACAAGCACATCGCAATCTTTAGCCAGCGCACTGTAAAGTTCAGGAAACCTCAAATCGTAGCAGATAGAAAACCCCAACGTAAATTCAGACATATTCATTTTTGCCAGCTTATTGCCCGGCTGAAAAAATTGGTCTTCCCCCGCGAAAGAAAAAGGATGAATCTTGAAGTATCGAGCCTGCTCTATTCCGTCACTGGAAAAAGCCACCAGTGCATTGCCAGCTTTATCTCCAGCCTGCAGCACTACGCCCGCCACAATTGCTATTTGATTTGCGCGAGCTATTTCAGAAAATGCTTTAATAGATGGAGACTGCTCTGCATCCTCAGTTGAGGATGCAGTATTCATGGAGAAACCTGTAAGCGTCATTTCTGGAAAAATAACCAAATCAGCATCCAAGCTCTTGGCTTGTGCTGTGAGCGCCTTACAATGTTGAAGATTTGCGGTTTTATCTTCCCATTTTTGATTCAGCGAAACTAATGCAATCCTCATGCGCAACTCTTTGAAGATTAAATTTTCTTGCGGAAAACAGCTTTAGCCGGTCTTCCGATCAACAAATGATCTGTATTACCCTGATTGATCGCTTGTTTATAAATTGAACATGACTCATCAAATGCCATCACAAAATGATCTAGTTCAGCTTGTTGGTGAGACCATGTTGTGTAAAGCAGGCCTTGAAACAGCACGCCTCTTGCAATCATCTCCTGCATCATCAACGTTCTGAATGAGTCGTCGGCATTACCCTCAGCATTTCGACAGACCAATGCTAGCAGGCATGGATAACCGATCCATTTTAAAGCGTTTGCTAAATCATGCTTTAACACAACTTGTTCTAATCTTGATTTCACCTCTGCACCGCGCTGCCAGTTGCTTTCAATCATATTATTATCAACAAAAGCTTTGATCGTTGCATTCATAGCCGCAAGACCCGTCGTTTCAGCGCCATGCGTTGTTGATATTAAGAACAGCTTGTCTTCACCCTCATTGCGTATTCCACCCAACTCCATAATGTCCGCACGGCCCGTTAAAGCACAGGCGGAGAAGCCATTAGCTATGCCTTTGCCCCAAGTTGACATATCAGGTTGCACACCAAAATAATTATGCGCACCTTTCAGACTCCATTTAAAACCAGAAATCATCTCATCCAGAATCAATAAAACGCCACGCTCTTTACAAAGAGCAGCTACTTTATGCAGAAAATCATCTACTGGTGGATCAAATTTAACCGGCTCCAGTATTAAGCATGCAATGTCGTGATCATTATTTGAAAGTAATTGCTCAACCGACGCGAAATCGTTGTAACTGAACAATGCTGTCATTTTGCGTGTTTTTTCAGGGATACCTCTATCACATGGTGTTGTAATAATGAACCAGTCATCAAAACTGAAAAAGTTGTGTTCACGACAAATAGCCACGCGATTACGACCAGTAAAAGCCCTTGCTAATTTAACTGCAGCAGTTGTAACCGTAGATCCATTTTTGGCAAACTTAACCATATCACCAGATTGAACAGTATCCAAAAACAACTTGGCTGCTTCCAGCTCAATTAATGCTGGTCGCTGAAAGTTTGTGCCCTGGAAAGCCGCCTCACATACAGCCTGGGCAACCGGCTCATATCCATGCCCAATACAGACCGATGTTAACCCCATGCTGCAATCTATGAACTCATTGCCATCCAAATCCCACACATGCGCACCTTTACCATGAGTAATGGCGGCAGGAGCGTTAAGTGGAAATTGGTCATCTCCTTTAGAATAAGTATGCGCTCCGCCCGGAATCAAATCGTGAATAACTGCAGAGAACTGTTTTGATTTTGTAAAGTTTGTAATTTTTTTCATCATGATTTCTTACACTCTATAATTAATTCTAATTTTCAAAGATACATCGTGGAGTAACCTGCCTCAGTAAATGGCGCAATTAACTCTTTTAATTTAGGATTAGCATCAAGAAATTTAACTACATCCGGCACGTATATTCTGGGTGCTGAATTTTTAAATGCACTGTAAATGCTACGACAAACAGCTAAATCTTCTGGATTATCAACGGTCAGCCTCAAATCTTTCCTGACTAACTCTTCCGGTGGGGAAGCTTTGATGATTTTAAAGTTCTGATAATTCTCTCGAATATACAGCGTACATAACTCCGAACGATGTTTTGCCTCCCCCTTTGCGTGAGACTCTTCCAACGCTTTTAACGAGATAAATTCGAAGCCGCTTCCATCAATAACATCATCCATAAAAGTTGCATCAGCACTCTCCTGCTGATGCCTTACCCACAACTCTTCTACCGGATTGAAGTAAAGAAACGGTGACTCACTCGTCACACGAAAAATATCTGTTGCCCCAGCTAAACGCCCACATTCAATGAGACGTAATAACACATCAGTCTGATCACCGACGATGTAACGAAGCCCTTTTTCTTCGGCAACAATTCTAAATACTTCGTTATCCACACCTTCCGAAATACCAAGAACTATTTCATCTATGCAGTCCAGTGTATTCAAGCAACCAATAATGTTGTCGATGATTCGAATACCAGAACCAACATCCAGATTTTGGAGAGGCTTACCATAGAGACGCGAACCTTGGTTACGACAGGCCAGAGCAGCTACGAGACGTCTTTTCATCTTAAAGTACCCTTACTCAAAATCATTAAGTGAAATAGGTGTGTTTTTATTAACTTCACGTTTAAGCGTTTTATGATAAACAAGTGATAAATCAGTAATAACGCTTTCTGCTGATGTTCGCTTAAGAACCAAATCTGATGGAGAAATCTTACTACCGGCATCAAGGCTTCTGCCCGCTACCACATGCCTACGAATCATTTTTCTATAGCCCTGCTCGGATTCACTCATACTAAAGTCTTCAGATTCAGTAACGCTACCTAATGCGCGGTAACAGTCACGAAGAGTCTGCGTAAATTCCAAAAACTCATCAGGGTTCAATGCCGATTCATGATCCTCTAACTGCATGACCTTACCAAGAGTCAGATGCTTTTCAAGCACCGTGGCCCCAGCTCCAACCGCAACTGAAGCCAATGCATAACATAAAGTAGAATCTGGCGAAGCATGATCTGCAAAGCCGATAGACACATTAGGATATTTCCGAGAAAAATGCTGCGCTAACAATGAAATCCGACTGATTTGATTAGTTTCGTTGGGTGTTGGGTAGCCCTGAAAACCAAGAAGAATGACAACTTCCTTATTTACAAGAATATCTATAGCTTGCTCAAGTTCGCTAAAATGAGCACCACCAGCACCCAGCAGTACTTTTTTTACAGACCCAGCTGCAACTTCTTTCAGCAATCCAACGTTTGCAATGTCAGTACCATGAAGTTTAATGGCCGATACTCCTATACGTTCAGCCAATTTCAAACTACGTGTGCCAAATATATCTGTTTGCAGTTGTATACCTAACTCACCTGCATATTTAGCCAAACTCTCCCATATCTCATCAGACATTTCGAGTGATTGAAACAGCTGGTAATACTTGTAATCTGGCGTAGCTAACTCATCAGCATATACAAGTTGGTACTTTGCAGCATCAGCCCCTGCTGCTGCTGCTGCCTTCATCAGCAAGCGAGCTTGCTCCGGGCGGCCTTCAAATCCTTGTGCTAATTCAGCAATAATTTCAATGGACATTTTTTATCCTAAATTTTCATAAAACCAATGAGACGCATTAGCGCGATAAAACTATTTAGTTACCGAGTTAGACGCATAGAACACAGCTATCACACAAGCTGGCTATGACCATCAGAAACACCTATCGGTAACATTATCTAACATTTGACAGTTAAGTTGAAATTAAAAAAACAATTATTTAATCACTGGCTCTATCGGAGAATGGTTTCGTTCTCGCTTCAATTTCAACGCTGGAGATTCAATAAACCGATAAGAAAGATACGCAACAAAAACAGAAACAGAAATTAACACCAAGACATTATCTGTTATATGGGGAATATACTTCATCAAATAAGCATGCCACGCATAGACGCCATAGGATAAAGTTCCTAAATATGCAAAGATAAGGTACACAGGGTTTGACTTGAATTGCCCGCGCTCAAAACTTGCATGAGTCAGTACTAACAAAAAGATAATTGCATCAACTATTAGAACGCCTTCTCCAGCCCAATAATAACCAGAATTTCGATTGTAAAGCCAGTTTGCGTAACCCAGTAAAACGCTGGCACATGTTACTGAAACAATTAATCGTAATTTATTTGGTTTAAGTGTTGAAACAAACTGACATGCTGCCATGCCAATAAAAAAATGCGGCAAATTTGATATGACATTCCTGCCATCGTAAGACCATCCCAAGTATTTAACAGCAAAAAAAATCCAAAATAACAACACGAAATAGATGCTCAAAAGAATAACTGATGAATGTCGTTTATCTGCACTTTTTAATATTGGGATTACGAGTAATGGTGCCAGCAAATAAAAATGGATTTCAATCCCAAGCGTCCAAAATACTCCATTTAAAATATAACTTTGGTTAAATTGAAACGCCATGAGTTGCGCGGGTAAATCTTTTATACTCAAAAGATTATTACCAGTAGCCACTAGCTCAGTGACCCAGGCAAGAATGCTAAGTGTTAAAAAAAGCGGATATATACGCAGGAAGCGGTTTATATAAAAATCTTTCAGGTCGCCAAAAGTAAATCTGTAGCGCTTATGGACAAATCCATAAGCAATAACGTACCCTGACATTCCAAAAAAAAGCCATACCGCAGTCCTGCCGGGAGTATTGAAAACCGGGTAAAACTCATTTTGGAATCCCACAGCATGCCAAACCACAACTGAAATAGCTGCCAAGCCTCTAATTACAAGTAAAAAGTCCATTATCTCGCTGCAAAAAAATACAAAGATTGAGTTTAATTTTAAAAATTACATTCCAACAAATAAGCTAAGTAAGTGCAGCCCAGCGCGCCGGATTTATCAAATCAAGGTCGTCAGATTTGAGCGCATCAGGAACATCAGGAGTTACACCTTTTACCGCCTGAATAATTTCTCTTAGCTGGTTCTGATTGTCCACTCCAACAATTACTTTATCAATTTCCGGAAATGATAAAGCATGACGCAAACAAGCGTGCAGTGGTGTTAATTTTGCCTCTTCCAACCACGCGTACCACTTAGCCCACAATGAAGCCCAGCGATTGAATTTAGACGGCATTTTACCTTCAGGCATCAACAACAATCCCTGCAGAAAAACTGACCGAATGTGCAACTCTGTACCCTGCTCTGATAATTTAGTCATCCAGCCTGTATCTATCAAGCGGCGATCCAGAATATTAAAAGGCGCCTGAACCAAATCAAATTGAAAGTATTTACATAGGACATCAAGTTCTGACGGCTCATAAATTGAAACACCAATTTTATGCACTAACCCATCTTGTTTAAGTTGCTCCAAGGCTCGGTAGATGTTATTGCCAGCCTTCTCTACCAATTGCTGAGGCCGATGCAAGAGCAAGCCATATAAACTATCAACATTCAGCCTTTGCCTTGATCCTTCTACTGCATCAGCAATCCACTTTGCAACATCGTTACAATCATCTGGTATAGCTGGTAGTTTGGAAACAATATTCCAACCAGAAACCCCAATTTCTCCAAGCCTTTGCTCACTTTCACCATAAGCAATTGCCGTATCAAGGGTATCAATCTGGTTCGCAGCGGCTAATTGCAACATAGCCCTGCCCTCATCTTGCGTAACCTGGCCAGATTGATTGGCTACGCCATAAGACAACCCGAATTGAACTGTGCCAAGGGCTAATTTCAACTCAATAGTTCCTTGATGGTCGAAATTATTTGCGATTGCTGATCGTCAGTTAAATCGTAAAACAATGGAATACTAAGCGCTTGTTTGTAATATTCCTGGGCATTCGGATATTTGTCCGGGTTATGTCCAAGTTTACGATAATGAGGTTGTGCTGGCACCGGGATGTAATGCACTTGGCTTCCAATCCCCCTATCTCTGAGCTCCTGCATGAATTGCCCACGGGTTAATCCAACCGATTCAAAATCAACACGTATCACATACAAATGATGGCCACTTTGATCTCGGCCTGAACTTTGTGCCGGACTACAGTTTTTCATGCCCACAAAAGCTGCATCATATTTCTTGGCTAACGCACGACGGCGACTAATAAAACTATCGAGTTTTTTGAACTGCGAAAGGGCCAGTCCGCATTGCATGTCGGTAATACGGTAGTGAAAGCCTAATTCTTGCATTTCATAGTACCAAGGGTTGGGATGCCCATCAGTTACTGCTTCAGATGGTAGCAGGAACGGATCATCA
>JBAQME010000101.1:0-3334 GCA_049302535.1 Methylotenera sp. | reverse complement strand
GAGCATTATGCAGGCGCTATGCCGTTATGGCTGGCACCGGTGCAGGTGATGGTGTTGAATATCTCTGAAAGTCAGTCAGATTACGTACGCCAAGTAGTTGAAACTTTAAAGAAAAATGGCATTAGATGTGAATTTGACTTGAGAAATGAGAAGATTACCTATAAAATACGCGAACATAGCATGCAGAAGATGCCTTATTTGCTCGTTGCAGGTGAGCGTGAAATGCAAGCTGGACATTTGGCCGTGCGTACCAGAAAAGGCGAAGATCTAGGTTCTATGCCGATTAGCGCGTTAATTGAACGCTTGAAAGCAGAAATAGAAGCTAGAGTTTAAGCCTCCTGAATAAATAATTTAGGACTAAATCTGGAAATTGCGCGGCTTAACTATTTGGAGAAATTAATATAGCACAGGACAAAGAAACCCGAATCAATGGCGACATTACAGCGCCACAAGTTCGTTTGGTAGGTATAGAGGGTGAGCCATTAGGCATCGTATCTTTAGCGGAGGCTTTCGCAAAGGCTGAGGAAGCGGATATTGATCTTGTGGAGATTGCACCTAACGCAGCCCCGCCAGTGTGCAGGTTAATGGATTACGGCAAGTTCAAATATGCCGAGAGTAAAAGACAGCACGAAGTTAAGCTTAAGCAAAAACAGGTGGTTGTTAAAGAAATTAAGTTCCGCCCGGGTACTGATGAAGGTGATTACAACATTAAAGTGCGTAACATCATTCGTTTTATACAAGAGGGCGATAAAGCAAAGATTACTTTGCGTTTTAGAGGCCGCGAAATTACGCACCAGGAATTTGGTATGGCATTGCTAAAACGCGTTGAAGCGGATTTGAAAGAATACGCAATGGTTGAGCAGTATCCTAAAATGGAAGGTCGCCAGATGGTGATGGTTTTAGGGCCAATCAAGAAAGTTAAGTAATTAGCTGGTATTGAAAAGTTTGTAGTAGCAAAAGAGTAGTAGAAGTAGTAGTAACCCTGAGTGATACGGCTAAAAGGCATGCCTAAGCACTCATAACCTAAGTTCAAGGAGAACAAAATGCCAAAAATGAAAACCAAGAGTGGCGCTAAAAAGCGCTTCAAATTCTTGGGTAATGGTAAAGTGAAACGTACTCACTCTCACTTACGCCATATCCTGACCAAAAAGACCACCAAGCAAAAGCGTAAATTACGCGGCACGGCGATCATTTCTTCAACCGATGTCAAGCGCGTCCGCGCTATGATGCCAACACAATAGGAGTAGAACATGCCTAGAGTAAAACGTGGTGTCATCGCTCGCGCTAGACACAAAAAAGTATTAAAAGCAGCTAAAGGCTATCGTGGCCGCCGTAAAAACGTTTACCGCGTTGCCAAGCAAGCGGTAATGAAAGCGGGTCAATACGCTTACCGTGACCGCCGTCAAAAGAAACGTCAATTCCGCACATTGTGGATTGCGCGTATCAATGCCGGTTCACGTGAGTTTGGTTTGACTTACAGCCGTTTCATGAATGGCTTGAAAAAAGCTGCAATTGAAGTGGATCGTAAAGTACTTGCTGACTTGGCTGTATTTGATAAGGCTGCGTTTGGTAAATTTGTAGAATTGGCGAAAGCTGGTTTGGCTGCATAGTTTATCAAGCTTGTATTTTCAAACTTACTGTTAAGTTTGAGTGAAAAAAGAGGCTCCGGCCTCTTTTTTTTACTGTAAAATTTGATTTTAAAATTTTTTATGTAAAATCAATGCATTACAAAATGAATGAATTGCAAATTGAATAAAATGTAAGAATGGCTCTGGTTTTAGAATTCCAGAGATCTGATAATAATTAAAGACAGAAACCACATGGCAGACTTAACGCATTTAATTGCAGAAGCAGAAGCGGATTTTGCAAATAGCGCTTCAATGAATGACTTGGAAATAGCCAAGGCAAAATATTTAGGTAAATCCGGCTTACTTACAGATGCGTTGAAGGGGCTGGGCAAGTTAAGTGCGGAAGAACGTCCTGCAGCCGGCGCTGCAATCAATGTAGTCAAGCAGGCTGTAGAAACAGCGTTAACGGCACGCCGGGAATCCATATTGAATGCTGAACAAGCGAAGCAATTGGCACAGGAGTCGATTGATGTCACTTTGCCAGCGCGAGCACAATCACAGGGTGGTTTGCATCCTGTAACGCTTACATTAAAGCGTGTAGAGCAATTGTTCCATTCTATCGGTTTCGAAGTGGCGACCGGCCCTGAAATCGAAACGGACTTTTACAATTTTACCGCGCTGAATATTCCAGAAGATCATCCTGCCCGTGCGATGCATGATACGTTCTATATTGATGAAGCCAATGTGTTGAGAACGCATACTTCACCAGTACAAGCGCGCTACATGGAAAACGCGTTAAAGAATAACCAGACGCCTCCATTCAAGATTATTGCTCCGGGTCGTGTATATCGTGTGGATTCTGATGCAACCCATTCACCCATGTTTCATCAAGTAGAAGGTTTGTGGGTAGATGAAGACATCAGCTTTGCAAACTTAAAAGGTGTGGTGCAGGATTTTCTGCAAAAATTCTTTGAACGCGATGATTTAACCGTGCGGTTTAGACCTTCATTTTTCCCGTTTACTGAGCCTTCTGCCGAAATGGATATGAGCTGGAACGGTGGCTGGCTTGAAATTGGCGGCTGTGGCATGGTGCACCCGGAAGTGTTTAAACACGTGAATATCGATAGCGAAAAATATCGTGGTTTCGCCTTTGGTTTGGGTGTGGAGCGCTTAACAATGCTACGTTACGGTGTGAATGATTTGCGCCATTTCTTTAATAACGATTTACGTTTTTTGAGTCAGTTCAAATAATCGTCTAGACACCATTAACCCTCAATTTAGGTCACAAAAGCATTATGCAATTTTCAGAAAACTGGTTACGTAGTTTAGTTGATACTGATTTAGATAGTCAGGCGCTTAGTCACGCTTTAACAATGGCAGGTCTTGAAGTGGAAGAGATGCAGCCGGTTGCTGCCCCATTCAGCAAAGTAGTTGTGGCGAAAATTCTGTCTGCAGAAAAACATCCGGATGCGGATCGCCTGCAAGTATGCAAGGTTGATGTCGGCCAAGGTGAGCCGTTGCAAATCGTATGTGGCGCAGCTAATGCACGTGCGGGGCTGGTTGCTCCTTGTGCGTTAGTGGGTGCAGAGCTGCCGGGTATTTCAATTAAACAGGCCAAAGTGCGCGGGATCGAGTCCTCCGGCATGATGTGTTCATCCAAAGAGCTCGGCATCAGTGCTGAGGCAACGGGTTTGCTTGAGCTTGATAGCAATGCCGTGATTGGCCAGGATATTCGTGAGCACCTGGATTTAAACGATCATTTATTT
>JBAQME010000100.1:0-2662 GCA_049302535.1 Methylotenera sp. | reverse complement strand
ATGCAGCAATTGAAGAAATCATATTGAATTCAGCAAACTGCAATGCATAGTCTGGAATGCGGCGTGGCATGCCAGCCAACCCCAGGAAGAATTGCGGGATAAAGGTAAGGTTGAACGAAATTGCGGTTAACCAGAAATGCAATTTACCGAGTTTTTCGTTGTACATATGACCGGTCATTTTTGGCAACCAGTAATATACGCCCGCCATAATACCCATAATGCCGCCGGCAAACAGTGTGTAGTGGAAGTGCGCTACTACAAAATAACTGTTGTGATATTGCGCATCAGCCGCAACGTCGGCCAATACCAGGCCAGTTAAACCGCCTATGCCGAACAGAATGATCCAGCCTACTGTGAATAGCATTGGTGTTTCAAAGCTCATGGAACCGCGCCACATGGTTTTAATCCAGCAGAAGAACAAAACAGCAAGCGGCAATGAAATAGCCATGGTGCTATACATAAAGTAGAGCAATGCCGGTACTGGCAAGCCAGCTGTAAAGAAGTGGTGCGCCCAAACTACAACTGACAAGGCGCCAATGCCCCAGAACGCATAAACTTGTGCTTTATAGCCATACATTGGCTTGCGTGTGAATGTCTGCAGGATTTGTGGAATAAAGCCCCATACTGGCAACAGCAAGATATACACTTCCGGATGACCAAAGAACCAGAATAAGTGCTGGAACATAATTGGATCACCGCCACCAGCTGCGTCAAAGAAGTGCGTGCCGAAATGACGGTCTGTCAATAACATGGTGACTGCGCCAGCCAATACCGGGATGGTTGCAATTAACAGGAAAGCGGTAATTAACCAGCCCCACGCGAACATCGGCATTTTCATTAAAGTCATGCCTGGTGCGCGCATGTTGAATATTGTCACGATAATGTTGATTGAACCTAGTACTGATGAAATACCCAGTAAATGCACTGCAAAAATGGCGAAATCCACGCCAATGCCGCCTTGTACAGAAAGCGGCGGGTAGAATGTCCAGCCGGTTGCCAGTGCACCATCACCGATGCCAAACAAGGCTAAAGTGAATGGAAGTGTCAGCAAGATTGCTGATGGCGGTAATAACCAGAAGCCCCAGTTGTTTAAACGCGGCAAGGCCATATCCGGTGCGCCGATCTGCAGCGGAATCATCCAGTTGGCAAAGCCGGTTGCGGCAGGCATCAAGGCTGCAAAAATCATGACTAGCGCATGCACACCTATTAACTGGTTAAAAAACTCAGGCTTCATTAGTTGCAAGCCCGGCTGAAACAGTTCGGCTCGAATGCCCAGAATCATTGCGCCGCCAACCAGGAACATAATCAGCGAAAAGGTCAGGTACATCGTACCGATATCCTTGTGATTTGTTGTGGTCAGCCAACGCATAATGCCTGTTGGGTGGTCAGCGTGCTCATCATGATGTGCGACTGTTGTTGTACTCATAACTCTCTCCTGTACCTATACTTTTAATTATTGACGCGCTGCTTTGACTTGCGAAGGTTGCAAGACATCGCCAACGCTGTTGCCAAGTGCATTACGTTCGTAGGTGATAACTGCTGCAATTTCGGTATCATTTAGTATGGCTTTCCATGATGGCATTACACGAATACCATTCAGCACGCGGTCCAGATGACTGTTAGGCAGGTATTTGCCATCGGCGCCAAAAATAGGTGCAGTTGCAATTTTGCTGCCTGTTAACGGCGGGAATGCTGGAGGTAAGCCTGCGCCTGTGACTTGGTGACAGACTGCACAGTTTTTCTCGTAAACGATTTTACCGTGCTCAATCAACTCTTCTTTTGTCCATACTTTGTCTGCCCCTGCGGTTTCTTCAGACATCTCTTTCTTTTTCTGAGCTACCCAGGTTTTGTATTCTTCCTTAGGTAGCGCTTCAACCACCACTGGCATGTAGCCATGGCCTTTTCCGCACAATTCCTTACATTGGCCGCGATAGGTGCCTGCCTTTTCAATTTGCACCCATGTTTCGCGGATGAAGCCAGGAACCGCAAGACGTGAAGAGCCAAATTGCGGCACCCACCAGTTATGCAGCACATCTGATGATGTCATCAGGATGCGCACTTTGGCACCAACCGGCAATACCAGGTGATTATCAACATCCAGCAGATAAGGGTGTGCCGGATCGTTCGCGGGAGCAACTGTGCCGTTTACTTGATCCTGTGGCGTTGATAGGTTGCTGACAAATTTAATGCCCTTGGCATCTTCCAGACCGGATTGGCTGCCTTTGTCGGTATTTCCCATATACTCATACTGCCAACGCCATTGTGAACCAGTGACCTTTAGCACCATGTCAGATTCATTCCTGGTGTCTTCCATCATCACTACACTGTGATAGGCAGGAATACCCATGATGACGAAGTCAATCAGCAGCAGGATCGCGAACGGGATCAGTGTCCAGAAAATTTCTATTGCTGTTGAAGGGGCTTTATCCGCCACTGCTTTATGGCCAACACTTTTGCGGTGTTTAATCAGTGAATAAATCATGATGGCCAGCACCACGATAAAAATGGCTGCAACAATCAGCATGAATTTATTATGCACGTGCAGTGTATCGAGTGCCATCGGCGTCACAGGCTCAGGAAAATTCCAACTGAAATTAGCAAATACCTGTGGTGACGTGAGTAAAAACAGCAGACAGAAACTTAACTTCTTCATTGCTTGCTT
>JBAQME010000099.1:0-6320 GCA_049302535.1 Methylotenera sp. | reverse complement strand
TGGTGAATGCAGGTGTAAGCGAGATTTTAGTGATCTCGCAAGACACTTCTGCTTATGGCGTGGATGTGAAATATCGCCCGGGTTTCTGGAATGGCCGCCCGGTTAAAACACGTATGACTGAACTCACTAAAGCGTTGAGTGAGCTTGGTGTTTGGACTAGACTGCATTATGTATATCCATATCCGCATGTGGATGAAGTAATACCGCTGATGGCGGATGGCCTGATTTTGCCGTACCTGGATGTGCCATTCCAGCATGCAAGTCCGCGCATTCTTAAAGCCATGAAACGCCCGGCAAGCAGCGAGAATAATCTTGCGCGCATTAAAGCCTGGCGTGAGATTTGTCCTGATATCACGGTGCGCAGTACTTTTATTGCCGGTTTCCCGGGTGAAACTGAAGATGACTTCCGGATGCTGCTCGACTTTTTGGAAGAAGCGCAATTAGACCGTGTGGGCTGTTTTGCGTATTCCGCAGTTGATGGTGCAGTAGCGAATGCCTTACCAGACCAAGTGCCTGAGGAAGTCAAGCAGGAGCGCTTAAGCCGATTCATGGAAGTGCAGGAACGTATCAGTGCCGCCAAACTGCATGCCAAAATTGGCAGTATCCAGACCGTTCTGGTTGATGAAATTGTGGCAGATGTAGAGGGTAATATTGAGGCTGTTGGCCGTACCAAGGCTGATGCGCCTGAGATTGATGGTGTCGTGTATTTAGAAGATGCCGAAGGATTGAACCCCGGTGACTTTGTTGAAGTGGAAATTTACAGTGCGGATGGGCATGATCTGCGTGGCGGGCCACCAAGAAATTAATTTAAGTATTGGTTACAGTGTTAGAGGTAAAACTGAGAAGATAGGTTCTTACCTACCTGAAACAGATCAGGCGTTGAATAAATCAGGCATTATCGGTGCCGGGCGTTCGCTGTCAGCGCGCTCTTCCAGAAAGTCGAAGGTAAGCGGGCAGCGTGTTGGTTTTCGCGCGGCTTTGCGACGTTTGGCCGAGGTTGAGGTTAAGTCGATAAACGGCGTCTGGCTGATGCGTACGTAGCCGGAGCTGGCTAGTTTCTGTTCTGTAGTTTCAAACAGGCTGAGCGGATTATCAATGTTTTGTAGGGTAATGACCTGTTTGCTTACTTTTAGCACGTTGTACATCACGAATTTGTTTGCGGTTTGCTTACCGTAAATCTCGCCAGTATGTATCACAACGCCTCCTAACCCTAATTCCTGCGTATGTTAGCGCTACCACCACCGAATAACAAGTCTTTTGCTGATCGGGTTATTGTTTTCTACGTAATTGGATATGTGACTTGATTAGATCTATTGCTTGAAAACGGAATTTGCTGCCATCAGCATCTTTTATCCACATATGTAATAAACCGCCAAAAAACAGATGTGTATCCAGAGCCAATGCGTGTGGGCTGAGTGAAGTCGCCAGAAGATTTTGAGATTGTGCGCGCTGATATGAGATTTCCAGTTTTTCGACGAGGCATGAGCAATTGTTGAGTATTTGATAAAGGACCGTTGCAAATTCGTCTACATATTCACACTTGATCATCATGATTTCGTAAATTTCGCGCATCTCAACGTTTTCAGAGAGGTCGTTGATGGTATTGCATAAGCTGGCTTCAATTTTATCCAGTGGATTTTCTGTGCTTTTTACCGTGAGTGCCAGGTCATCGTCTATTCGGTCAATGAGCGGTAGAAAAACCTGCTCGCGGATGGCATGAAAAATTTCGGCTTTATTTTCAAAATGCCAATATACTGCGCCGCGGGTTACTTTTGCTTCTGCAGCAATATGTTCCAGTGTGGATTTACTAACACCGCGTTTGAGAAATACAGCACGTGCAGCGTCTACAATACGCTGTCGGGTAAGTTCCGCATCTTCTTTGGTTTTTCTGACCATTTAATTTTCCTGCTAAATTTTTAGAAATAATTTAAATTGATATTTTAGTAAATAAATATTTACATACATCCTTGCTTGTATATAATATACATACAAAAATGTATGTAAGCAAGTCTTAATTGGTCAAAATTTTAATAAAAACACAACATAATTAATAAGTTATGTGTAGATAAGCTTGGAGTTATCAATGGCGTTCAAAATGGGTCGGCAGAGTCAAAGGCAAAATAGTACGAGGGTTGCACATGTTAAAAGTTCAGTGTTTGCATTAAATACAATACTGCTGAGCATCACTTTAGTGGCAAGCGCCGCATTGATAGGTTGCGGTAAAAAGGAAGATGCAGCTAAAGCAGGTGGTGGCATGCCAGCAATGCCGGTAAGTGTGATTACATTGCAACCTACCAGTGTGCCCATCAGTGCTGAAGCGGTTGCACAGACTGAAGGTGCTAAAGAGGTTGAAATACGTCCGCGTGTAGGTGGCATCTTGCTTAAAAAACTATTTGAGGAAGGCGCAGCCGTCAAGGCGGGGCAGGCCATGTTTTTGATTGATCCCGTGCCGTTCCAGATTGCACTGTCTAATGCCAAGGCGCAATTGGCTCAACAAAAAGCCAGGCTGGAACAAGCGCAGCGTGAAGCCCTGCGGTTGCAAGGGTTAGTTGCAACACAATCTATCAGTCAGCGCGAAGCGGACAATGCATCTTCTGACAATGCGTTAGCTCATGCAGGGTTGGCACAATATGAAGCTGCAGTCCGTGAAGCCGAGTTGAATCTGTCTTATACCACCGTGACATCACCGCTAACAGGGATTGCGGGACGGTTTGAATTATCCGAAGGCGCATTGGTGAGCGCAAATACCAGTTTGTTGACAAAAGTCAACCAAATCACCCCGATCTGGGTGCGCTTTAGTTTGTCTGATAATGAGCTGGCACAATTGGGCGGGCCATTAACACAAGCGAATGTTAAAGAGGTGAGGTTGATTCTTCCAAGCGGCGAAGAGTATGCCAAAAAAGGACAGATGAACTTTGCCGCAAGCAGTATTGATCCGGAGCTGGGTACGCAACAATTACGCGCTGTTTTTGAAAATGCGGATAAGCGCCTGCTGCCAGGCCAGTTTGTGCGTATCCGTGTAATCACAGGGAAAAAAGATGGCGTTTTTGTGGTGCCGCAAACTGCTGTTATTACCAATGATCAGGGCAAGTTTGTATATGTTGCTAATGATAAAAATGAGGCTGCCATCAGGCCTATTGTGGCAGGAAACTGGGTGGGCAAGGATTGGGTAGTGTTAAGCGGTTTAGAAGTGGGCGACAAAGTGATTGTAGATAATATTATCAAGATACGCCCAGGTGCCGCCATATTACCTCACCCGGCAGGGGAGGCGCCAATGCCGGACGCGACGCCAAAGGCAGCATCTAAACCTACAGCGTAATTTGCAAAGTAAGTCTGCTAATAATATTAAAGATCAAGACTTGAGCGAGAATTCAAATGAGTAAATTTTTTATTACACGGCCTATTTTTGCCAGTGTATTGTCAATCATTATTGTATTGGCAGGATTGGCCGCGGCCATGAAGCTGCCAATTGCACAATATCCGCAGATCGCTCCGCCTACAGTGCTGATTACGGCTACGTATCCGGGTGCCAGTGCGGATACACTCTCAAAAACTGTTGCGGCACCTATTGAGGAGCAGTTGAGTGGTGTAGAAGGTTTGCTTTACTTTAACTCCAGTGCCGATTCAAGCGGTACTTTGACTATTACCGCAACTTTTGAAATTGGTACAGACGTTAACCAGGCGACATTTAACGTAAGTAATCGCGTGAATATCGCTTTGCCGCGTTTGCCGGATGAGGTGCGTCGTACCGGTATCGTGGTGCAGAAACGCTCAAACGATATTCTGCTCGTAGTGATGCTGACGGATAAGCAAAAGAAATATGATCCGTTATTTGTAAGTAATTACGGTACGCTAAATGTACTGGATGAATTAAAGCGCGTTAAAGGTGTAGGTGACGCGGTAATTTTCGGTGCGCAGGATTACTCAATGCGGATTTGGCTGCGTCCGGATCGTATGGCGCAATTAGGCGTGACAACTACCGATATAGCCAATGCAATCCGTATACAGAATGCCCAGTATGCTGCCGGTAAAATCGGTCAGGAACCATCGCCGTCCGATCAGCAGCTGGTTTATACGGTTACCGCAAAAGGCCGCTTAATTGATCCTGCCGAGTTCGGTAATATTATTATTCGCGCAGATGGTCCACGCGGCGTACTTTATTTAAAAGATGTTGCACGTATAGAGCTGGGCTCACAAAGTTATAACGTTCGCAGTTATCTTGATGGTAAACCTGGTGTTGCTATACCTATCTTTCTGCAAACCGGTGCCAATGCGCTGGATACTGCAAATGCCGTTAAAGAAAAAATGGCGGAGTTGAAGCAACGATTTCCAGCAGGCGTGGATTGGGAAGTTCCATATGACACCAGTGATTTCGTTAAGGCCTCGATCGGTGAGGTATTGAAAACCTTGGGTGAGGCCATGGTGCTGGTTGTGCTGGTGGTGTTTTTATTCCTGCAAAGCTGGCGCGCAACCTTGATTCCTTTGATTGCAGTGCCAATTTCACTAATCGGTACATTTGCAGGTTTGTGGATATTCGGCTTCTCGATCAATACGCTCACTTTATTTGCCATGGTGCTGTCTATCGGTATTGTGGTGGACGATGCGATTGTAGTGCTGGAAAACATTGAGCGGTTGATGGATGAAGAAAAACTGTCTCCCATCATGGCTGCGGTTAAGTCCATGGAGCAGGTTTCTGCTGCGGTCGTGGCGATTGTGCTGGTGTTGTGTGCCGTGTTTATACCGGTAGCATTCCTGGGTGGTATCGCTGGTGAAATGTACCGTCAATTTGCGGTTACTGTGGCTGTGGCCGTGGTGATTTCCGGCATTGTCGCACTAACTTTAACACCTGCATTATGTGCGGTGCTATTGAAGTCAGGACACGTTAAATCTCCTGTCTTCGTCAGGTTTAACAATCGCTTTGGGCAATTTACGCATTTTTATACCAAGGTGGTTAATCTCACCCTGCACCATAGAATTATTGGTACGGTGGTGTTTGCTGTAATCATAGCTCTGGTAGTTGTTCTGCTGAAGATAGTCCCTGGCAGTTTCGTGCCCGCGGAAGATCAGGGTTATGTAATTTCCGCTGTCATTATGCCCGATGGTGCTACTTTGAGTCGTACCAGTAAAACGACTGAAAATGTGCGTACCGCGATTGCGAAAGATTCTGCGGTGGCGCATGAATTTGCCGTGAATGGATTTGATTTGATTGGTGGCGGCAACAAAACCAGTGCGGCAACCATGTTTGTGCGTTTAAAAGACTGGGACGAGCGCAAGACTACGGCAGACGATATTGTTAAAAAATTGTTTGGTATTGGTATGCAGCAGCCCGATGGTATAGCGATTGCTTTTAATCCTCCGGCTATTCGTGGTTTAGGTAGTGCAGGTGGCTTTGAGTTGTACGTGCAAAGCCGCAGTGATACCAATCCTGCGAACCTTGCTGCAGTGGTAAATAATTTCATTGGTGCTTTAAAGAATGAGCCGCGCTTGGCCGAACTCAATACGTTTTTCCGCCCGACAGTGCCGCAGTTATTTGTTGAAGTGGATGAAGCAAAAGCAATTTCGCAGGGTGTGCCTGTGGCAAGCATTTACGATACCTTGCAAAGCACGATGGGTTCGCTTTACGTGAATGATTTTAATAAATCAGGCCGTACTTACAGGGTGCAGTTGCAGGCTGAGGCTGCTTATCGTATGAAGGCTGAAGACTTGGGTAAAGTTTACGTGCGCTCTAATAGTGGTCAAATGGTGCCTTTGTCTGCGCTAAGCAAAGTCAGTTCTATTGTAGGCGCCGAGCAGTTGGAGCGTTATAACGGCTTGTTGTCGGCAAAAATTCTGGGTAAAGGTGCCCCTGGTGTCAGTTCGGGTGATGCTATTAAAATGGTTGAGAAAATTGCTGCAGAAAACTTGCCTGATAACTACCAAATTGCATGGACTGGCCAGGCTTATCAGGAAAAACGCACTGGTTCGGCAGCAGTATTCGCCTTTGCCTTTGCCATCATTATGGTGTTCCTGATTTTGGCTGCGCAGTTTGAAACCTGGGCATTGCCACTGGCTGTGATTATGGCGGTTCCATTTGCGCTGGCAGGTGCCTTGTTATCTGTATTGGTGCGTGGCATGCCTAATGATATTTACTTCCAGATCGGCTTAATTACCTTGGTCGGCCTGGCAGCAAAAAATGCGATTTTGATTGTGGAGTTCGCTAGTCAAAAAATGGAAGAAGGTATGCCTATTTTAGAAGCAGCACTCGAGGCGGCACGTTTACGTTTTAGACCGATTGTCATGACTTCGATGGCATTTGTGCTGGGGATTGTTCCTCTGGCTAT
>JBAQME010000098.1:0-8744 GCA_049302535.1 Methylotenera sp. | reverse complement strand
TCCCTTGAGTTTTGACGCGAGCGTATCTGCTATTTGCAATACACCTTGGCCTCTATTGGCAAAAATATCTGCAAGCTCACCAGTCATCGTAACCACATGTTGGCTCGCATTAAAATCCAACAGCACTTCGTCAATAGCAGACCGCAATTCGTGCAGGCCACGCCATAGAGGGCAATACACCTGCTTAGCGGCCAACACACGTCCAGTAGCATCCACCAGAACCGCCTTTAGATGCGCACCGCCAACATCCCAGCCAATACAAGTTTGTGTCATAACAGAATCTCTACTCGGTTCTGTGCCAGGCTATTATTTGTAAAATTGGGCATTTCGAACTTGTCATTCAGTACACAATCCAGGATAAGTTTTGCCGGATTGTAATTTAGCGCCTCATGTAGGCCGACATAGCTCGTCGTTAAACGTGAGTTAATTTCCAGCACATAAATCTTATTACTTTCAGTATCCACAATGGCATCTACACCAACATAGCCTAAGGCATCCGGCAACATTTTAGCGATTTTTCTGGCAATCGTTTCAAATCGCTGCCAGTAGGCCAACATGCCATTCACGGCAACGCCCGTCAATTTAAAATGGCTGCCATCACACACAATATATTGTTGATTACAACTCAACAGCCAAGCCTTGCCGTTGCGGCACAGCATAGAAAAACTAGCAGCAGTGCCTTGCTGATAAGGCTGAGCCAGATAATGTAAATATCGATTCTCCACTGCTATCCAATTCCTGAGGTCTTCTAATGAATCAAAAATCTCAATCCCCTCACAGCCCGCACCATCCTCAGGCTTAGCCACCCATTTATCAATATTGAGCTTGAGCAAACCGTCATAATAAGACGGCTGCATCAGATCTTCACCTGCATGCACAGGCAGGGTGTAAATATTTGCCGCCTGTAATGCATCAAAACATAGCGTTTTGCTAGTGCCGGTTAACATGGCATCAAAACCGGAACCTAAAAATACAGCGCCATTTTCACGACTTTCGGCTTCATAACACAACTCGCTTAATTCCAGTAAAGTGCCGTGAGACTCAGGCGCAATCAGCCAAACCAGCTCTACCTGCTCAAGTGCCTGGATAAAACATTCTTTAAACTTGCCGGATTCAACGGGAACGCTGCGTGCAGCGAGGTCTGGTGGCGCCAGTCTGGCGTCATGCATGGTAATAATGTCAAACCGGTTTAATTCAGCCAAGTCATTTAACAACGCATCACGCATGAGCATACCCTCTTTAGCTAAAGATTCAGGCAAAGGTTCTGCAGCGAGACCGCCGCCAGTGATAAACTCACATACCAATATTTTTTTAATTTGTTCGATGATGCAGATAATCCCGGTAATTGATTTACTAGACGGCGTAGTCGTCCATGCAAAAAAAGGTGATCGAAAAAACTACCAGCCAATCCAGTCTTTACTAACGCCTTCCAGCAAGCCTCTGGAGATAGTCGCAGCTTTGCTTGAATACTACCCGTTTCAGCAGCTCTATATTGCAGATCTTAACGCCATACAAAAACTTGGCGATGATAACAAGAATTTTCAGGTGGTAGAAACAATCTCGCAGCATTACCCCAATATCCAGCTTTGGATTGATGTTGGCATCAGTAACAGTGATAAACTCGACATTTGGCGCAACCTCAATTTTAACGTGATTTTAGGGAGTGAAAACTTTTCTGATTTAGAGAATTACCTGAATTTAAAAAAACAGTTGAATTCAAACTTCATGTTGTCGCTGGACTTTATGCTCAATGGATACCAAGGGCCGTTGGAATTGCTTGATAACACACAATATTGGCCTAAAGATGTGATTTTAATGTCCCTTGCCCATGTTGGCGCAAACCAGGGCGTCAATATGGAATTACTGAAAAAGTTTAAGCAGCATGCAGCCGGTTTCAATCTATTCGCTGCTGGCGGCATAAGAAGCATAGATGACCTGACTGCACTAAAACAAGCAGGAATTCACGGTGTACTGATTGCCAGTGCATTACACCAAAAACAGCTGTCACGTGCAGAAATTAGAAGTTTAATGCAATAAAAAAGCCCGACATGTCGGGCTTTTTTATTAGTTTGTTACTAACTGAAAAATTATTCCAGGTTAGCGTGAATAGCACGCATACCTTCTTCAGTCAGGCCTTTAGCAAAAATCAAGTCAGCAATAGCCGCTTCCAGGAAAATAAGCGTTGAAAGCTCGAATTGTGAACCCATTGGCATACCTTTTGTCAGTGGGAAGCTATTGTCATTACCAACCTGGATTACCAAGTCAGCCACATCAGCCATTGGTGAAGATTTCTTCATTGAAATTACCACTAATTTAGCACCTACTGATTTTGCTTTTTTAACGAATGGCAACAATGTTTCAGTACCGCCGGAACCTGAAACCAGGATCAATAAGTCACCCGCTTTAATCGCCGGTGTTACAACCTCACCAATCATGCTCACGTTGTAACCAGCATGCACCAAGCGCATTGCAAAAAAACGTGATACCAGCAAAGAACGGCCAGCACCGCCGATAAATGTACGGCCAGCACCTTCAACCAATTTTAAAAGTTCAGCTGATTTTGAATTGTCAGTTTCTGACAAAATGCTAGTTAATTTGTCCAAAATTAATTTTTGACTAGTACTCATGATATTTCCTTATCGAATCAATGATATTTTTAATTTTATTACAAAAAAAATCCCGACCCATTACTGAGTCAGGATTTTTTAATTACTCATCTCAATAATTTCTTATTGGACTTGGTCAATTAAAACCAAGGCTTAAATTAAGCGTGAGCAATAGCTGTGATTTCAGCAGCAGCAGCAGCTGGATCAGCAGCGCCGTAGATAGCAGCACCAGCAACGATGATTGTTGCGCCAGCATCTTTAACTTGTTTAGCTGTAGCAGCTTTAACGCCACCAGCAACTGAGATTTCAACGCCTAAGTTCAAACCAGCAACCAATGCCAAGTCAGCAAATGGTGTTTGACCAGCAGCTTGTTGGTCCAAACCAGTGTGAACACCAATGATGTGTGCACCAGCAGCAGCAACTGCTTTAGTAACAGCAGCTTTGTCTGCAACGTTGATCAAGTCAACTTGTGCTTTTTTGCCGTATTTGTTAGCAACATCGATTACGCCTTTGATTGTACCGATATCTGAGATACCCAATACAGTAACGATGTCAGCACCAGCTTTGAAGAATGGCTCAGCTTCGTAGAAACCAGCGTCAGCTGTTTTCAAGTCAACCAAGATTTTGTTGTTTGGGAATTTAGCACGTAAAACTTCCAGTAATTTGATACCGTTGTGCTTGATGCATGGTGTACCAATTTCAAGAATGTCCACGTGTGGAGCAACTGTAGTAGCTAAAGCAACTGTTGCGTCGAAATCTAATGAATCTAATGCCATTTGGGTTAAAGCCATGGTGTATCTCCGGTTAATAATTTTAAGATATTACAGATTTATTGCTAATTTGCAGAATCAACTCACATCGCACGCACTTAAATTTCTGCAATTAAACAGTCAGTTAAGTACGCAAAACAATGTGATTTGAATCCTACTAGTTCAATTTATGCGCTAAAACTTAACGCATAAAACTTAGTGCTATAAAAACTGGACACTTATAGTAAATGCCCAGCTTATTTATGTCAATTCTAAAGCGACTAGATTACGCTTTTATTACGAACTATTGTAATTATTTGCTTATAGTTTTGCGCTTAAGGCAGCTTCAAGTTTGTTTTGGTCAACCACGAAACCACGAATGCCTTCAGCCAATTTTTCTGTAGCCATTGGGTCTTCGTTCAAGGCAAAACGGAATTCAGCTTCTGTTAATTTAGCAGGAGCTGCGGCTTTAGCACCGTTATCTACCAACACACGGGTTAACACACCTTGTGTAGCTTCCAATTCTTGCAACAAGTTTGGCGCAATAGTCAAACGGTCACAACCAGCCAAGGCAGTTACTTCACCGATATTACGGAATGAAGCGCCCATTACCACTGTTTTGTAGCCATGCTCTTTATAGAAAGCATAGATTTTACGCACAGAGATAACACCTGGGTCAGTTTCTGAAGTGTATGTCTCACCAGTTTTTGCTTTGTACCAGTCCAGGATACGGCCAACAAACGGAGAAATCAAGAATACACCAGCTTCAGCACATGCACGTGCCTGGCCAAAACCGAAAATTAGAGTCAAGTTACAGTTAATGCCTTCTTTTTCCAGGATTTCGCCCGCCTTGATGCCTTCCCAAGTGGCTGCCAATTTAATCAACACGCGATCTTTTGAAATACCGGCGTCGTTGTACAATTTCATAAGCTTGCGGGCTTTTTGTACCATCGCATCAGTATTGAATGACAAGCGCGCATCAACTTCAGTTGAAATACGGCCTGGAACCTCGTTAACGACTACTCCACCGATCAATACAGCTAATTTGTCTGCTGCATTATCAATTTGCTGCTCTTTAGAACCGCCTTGTGCTTTTGCATATGCAATCGCAGCATCAATCAACGGAGCGTATTGCGGCAATTGGCTTGCTTTTAATACTAATGATGGGTTGGTCGTCGCATCAACCGGCTTCACGCTCTTGATTGCCTCAACATCACCTGTATCTGCCACAATAGTGGTCATAGTTTTTAATTGCTCTAATAAAGTAGCCATTACTTGCCTCCTGAAAATTATCTGAATACAAACGTTTTGTACAAAATCAAGAGCAAGATTATATCTTAAAAATTATATGATGTCGTTAATTGACGCTGTTGTTAAATGCCGCTGTCGTTAAATAATAGTATCGCTGAATGTAGGCAGAAATACTGCCCTCCTGTCATTCTCTACAGGCTTATTGCTTTTGCGACGTTCAAGCGGCAACGTAATCTCAAACGTAGCGCCTTGACCTTGCTCACTTTGTACTGAAACACTGCCACGGTGTTTTTTAATGGTGACATCCACAAAATACAAACCAAGACCGCTGCCATCTGGCGATTGATGCTCACCATCTATGCGACTAAATCGCTTGAACAGTTTTAAAATTTTCCTTGCAGGAATACCTGGACCCTGGTCAACAACTTTTAAACTAAGTGATTGATCTTCACGATGTAACAAGACTTTAATCTCAGCATTTTCAGGAGAGTAATTGACCGCATTTAACAAAATATTTGAAATTGCTCTGATGAGCAATCCAAAATCACCTCTTATCAATAAACTGTCTTCCGGAAAATCCGTTACCAGCCTGATTCGTTTAGCCATCGAGATTTCATAAATATCATCCACCGCCTGCTGGGTTAAACTTACCATATCCAACACTTTGAATTTATTGATATTTGCCATCTCAGCGCGCGAAGCCTGCAAGAACCCTTCTGCCATGGCATGCGCACGACCCAGCAGGCGTTTCATGCGCTCAGAGTATTTATTATCATCAAACTTATCCAGCAACATCATGGCTGCACCCAATGGCGCACGAATATCATGTGATATAAATACTAGCGTATCACTTCTGCCCTTGTGCAAATCCCGTAAATGCCTGGCAGTTAACTTCACTTTTGAAATACGCGACTGTAGCGGGTCTTTAGCTTCGCCTGTTTGAATATCATCTTGTTCCATCCCCAATGACACCAACTCATCTCGAATATTTTGCAGTTCTTTATCTAGATAACCCTGGGCTGAATCAAGCCTGCGCCAACTCCAGATTGGATAAACCAGTAAAATTGACAACAACGCACTTGAAGGTGGAATCCATACATTAAATAGATGTGCAGCAAATACCACGAACAACATCACCGCAAAAAAGTACACAATAATCGTAAGAAATGATTCCATCTGAGACAGCCTAGGAAGCCATAATAGTGGTGTCATCGCCAACAAGGCAGATAACAAACACGTAATCCAGAGCGGTGCATCTGCAACCAACCCGGCATCAAGCATCGTGGCGATAGCATTAGCATGAAACTCTACAGCCGGCATCGGCTGTGATGTTGCTGATACAGGAGTGCTCCAAGCGTCACCTACACCGGCTGCCGTAGTGCCTACCAGTACGATTTTGTCTTTAAAAAAAGAGGGCGGATATTGGCCTGACAACACTTTTGAATACGAAATATGCTGAAAATGTCCCGGTTGACCTAAAAAATTGATTTTTCGCAGATCATGAGAAACCAACTTCCCGGAAGCAAAACCGCCCTGCCCCAAAGCAGCCGGTTCAACAACTTTGATTTTTGGTGGAGGTGGATTTATATTGGCTGGCAACAGATTTGCCACTTGCAAAACTGATTGAGAAAAATGCGGGAAGCCAACCGCAGTAAAACCATCAGCTGACAAGCTTTCCCATAAATATATACTTCTGGCAATGCCGTCAGAATCCATTGGTGCGTGTGCACGACCTAATGCTGCAGCTTGTGCTGCAAAATTTGGCAACGGTAAACTTTGCGTCGTAAAAGAGCCAATATACGGCACCTTCAGTAATATAGGCAAAACCACATTACCGGCTTGAGCAATGGCCTTTGCCAGCAATTGGTCAGCTTCGGGGGCACTACGGTCCGACTCAGTAAAAACAACATCCAGTCCAATGACACGCGCTTTTTCTGCACTTAGCTTGTTCACCAGTTCCGAGTGCAACTTACGCGGCCAGGGCCACCGACCAATATCGTTGAGGCTCGCCTCATCTATGGCAACAATAACAATATTATTGGGCGCGGGCTTAAAGCTCAGGTAACGACCCAAGTCGTAATATAGATTATCAAAACTTACCAGTGCACCACTGATTGCAAGCAAACCGGCAATCAACGCAAGAGCAATGCCTGTAAAAATACGGTCATTAAGTTGCATAAGTTATAGCAACATCGATTCAAGTGCAGATAGCAACATTGACACGGCTGCTTTAAATGTGTGGGTTACAATTCCACCTGGCAAACCACGTGATACTTGATTAAAATTTCTAAAAATTAAACGGGACATTTAAATTTAATAATAAAAATTTAATTACTACGTTCCAACCGATACCCTTGCTGATAAATGGAAGTAAGTTTCCATCTATTTTCAGGGATAAGTTTTAATTTTGTACGTAAGTGACTGACATGCACATCAACCTTACGCGTTTCAATATCGGAAGATGCGCCCCAAACAACATTCATTAAATGTGTTCTTGATAACAAAGCACCTTCGTTTCTCAAAAAATAAAGTGCTAAATCAAATTCCTTATCAGTTAACTTAACCTCCTTACCATCCAGTGTTGCCAAACGCTGTTTGGTGTCAAATTTTAGCGCGCCAAATTCATACAGTGATTCATTTACAGGTTGTGCATTTGCACGTCTTAATAAAGCGTTGATGCGCGCCAATAACAATGGACGACTTGCAGGCTTTACAACGTAATCATCTGCACCAGCCTCGATGACTCGGATAATGTCTTCTTCTTCCGATCGTCCTGTAAAAAATATGATGGGGGGTAATTTGTTAGCGCGAAGCTTGATGCTCACCATGACATCAGGCCCTTCCATATCAGGCAGTGCCCAATCAAAAACACAAAGGTCATACTGTGTATGTGGAAACTTACGTAAAAACTCAAGTCCAGTCTTATAATGATCCACCTCAAAATTAGCCTCACGCAACCACTCCATGACTGTTTCGGCAAAAGCTAGATCATCTTCCAACAAGGCTATTTTCATTTTTATACTTTAACTTTCACATTGGTTCCCGCTCAGACGACTATTGCATAACATCCAAGTTTTTCAAGAAATGAATACATTATAACGCCTTGTTCATTATTACCATTTCATTAATATGGTTATTTAATTACCGTAGATTTATATCAAATAACTTGCCAATAAAGTAGCAACAGTGAGATCCGCACTTGTACCGGGATTGATACCGCGCTGTTTAAGTGCAGCATCCCAGCCAAGCAATTGCTTCTGCACCAATTTTGGGTTATCGGTTGCCCAATACATTTGCTCCATATCATCAGCCTCCTGCATCAGCGTTTCTGCCAACGCCGTGCCGTATTTGCGCATGACATGCGTATCAGGATTACGGGTTAAAAAGCCGAGATATAAGGCAGTTGCCGACCATACCGGATTTTCCCACCTGATCATTGCATCCGCATAGCGTGTAATACCAAATGCCATGATGTCTTGATAGGCATTGGCATACTGCCATGCAATCCGGTCTTTATCCTGCGCTGCCTGCATCATTTCAAACAGGGTAACATTCGGTTTTTCATGCACATCATATTGGCTTGCACTACCTAAGCCGGCAGGGTTAGCCAACACTATTGCTTTTGCTGCGAATTGCGCATCGTCAATCGTAAGTTGCGATAACGTATTGTTCAAACATTGCAGCAGCGATTGGTCATCTTCCTTGTGCAAGGCAGCATCAATGATGGGGGCACACAGCAGTAACATGCCTAGATTGGTGTTTTGGCCAACAGCCTGCTGTGTCGCTTCAACCGCATAAAAAATACGCTCACCCACACTTAAATCAGGGTTAACAATAATATCTGCGGTCACGTCTGCGCTTTTAATAAAATCATCTATCGTCATGCCATGACCATCAGCAAACGCATGAACATTACCCGGCTTTATTGCCTGCAATTCAGTCATGCAAGCTGTCTTGTAAGCTTTGGTCAATTGCTCGACTGTCAATTTTTTTGACTTCATCATTCAAACTCCATTACTAACTGTGACTTTATTTTTCAAAGGCTCAATTTACCCAAAAAATCATCCGCTAAAACTTCGGCAATATTTAAATCCGACACACTCTGCAATCCGCGCCAGGCTGGGATACTATTCACTTC
>JBAQME010000097.1:0-1661 GCA_049302535.1 Methylotenera sp. | reverse complement strand
ACGGCATTGTGCAAGAGGTAGTACTGGCAACCAATTACACCGTTGAAGGCGATGCAACCGCACATTACATCAGCGAGTTACTACGCGCACGCGGCATCAAGGTCAGCCGCATCGCACGCGGCATGCCTATGGGTGGCGAAATTGAATATGTAGACAGCGGCACTCTGGCACAGGCCATGCTGGAACGCAGAAACGTCTAGAATTGTATTGAACTGCTAAACAAGCTGCAGATAATATCGCGCCAGGCCAAATACAGCGCACAACCCTACCAGCTTAATAATACTCAAGTTTTTTCTCACCAGTAGCCATAAAGCCAATATCGCCAATAACATGGCCGTTAAATCCGGTTTGCCATACATCATCTCAGGGAAAAATACATGCTGAGCAAAAAACAGTGCCAGACTTAGAATCACTCCCACCACGGCAGCGGTTATTCCAGTCAATGGAGCAGATAATTTCAAATTATTCTGCGTGGATTCAATAAGTGGCGCACCCACAAAAATAAATAAGAACGATGGTAAAAACGTGAAAAAAGTCACGACACTGGCAGCAGCCACACCTGATAACAATAGGTAATCGCTACCGAACACTGATTGCGTCCACCCCCCAACAAACCCTACGAAAGCAACAACCATGATCAGCGGACCAGGAGTGGTTTCACCCAGTGCCAGACCATCTATCATCTGATGCGGTGTAAGCCAGTGATAATGTTCAACTGCACCCTGATACACATATGGCAGCACTGCGTATGCACCGCCAAACGTCAGCAGAGCGGCTTTGGTAAAGAACCAGGCCATTTGCGTCAGAACCGATTGCCAGCCATAAATTAATGTCAGTGCCACCATAGCAATCAGCCAGATTGCCAGACCCAGCCCTAAATACCTGAACATCTTCTTGAAACTGAATTTTGCATGTGACGGTGAAGGTGTATCGTCATCAATCAGTGCTTTTACATGATGTTTATTGCTACTCTGATGTGCTTTAATCACATTGAATTGCTGGGGAAAATAATGGTGCCCTACCAAGCCTAGCAAGGCTGCCACAAGAATAATCAAAGGAAATGGCAAATCAAACCGAGCAATCGCTATGAATGCAAACAAAGCAATACCCCAAAGCATTTTATTCTTAAGTACCCGTGTACCGATCCGATACGCTGCAAACAGCACAATCGTAACGACAGCCGGTTTAATGCCATAGAGCATTGCAGCAACCTGAGGCAAACTTCCAAAGCGCATATAAACCCAGCTCAGCACGATTAAAATGAGCAATGAAGGCAATACAAATAAACCGCCGGCAATGATCCCACCCCAAGTGCGGTGCATCAGCCATCCAATGTAAGTGGCTAATTGCTGTGCCTCAGGCCCGGGCAAGACCATGCAGTAATTCAATGCGTGTAAAAATCGTTTGTCCGAAATCCAGCGTTTTTTTTCCACCAAATCCTGATGCATCATCGCAATTTGCCCGGCAGGACCGCCAAAACTCAGCATGCCAAGTTTGAACCAATAACTTACAGCTTCCCGCAGTGTAGGCGGGTTTAACGCAATATCTGACGATTCATTGCGATCAGTATCAGCCATTAAATAGCCCCAGCAATTCCAAAGGCGCATTAACCAATGCATCTGCACCCCACTCTGCCGGCTGGTCGTCCACGCCTAAGTATC
>JBAQME010000096.1:0-4935 GCA_049302535.1 Methylotenera sp. | reverse complement strand
GGTTTTCGCCACACAATTCGGGTCGTTAATCACTATGGGCACATTACCCAATGCTACAAGTGAAAAACACATAGCCATGCGATGGTCATCATAAGTGCCGATTACCGCGTTTGGTATAAGCTGAGCTGGGGGGGTGACCTTAATGTAGTCGGCACCTTCTTCAACAATTGCGCCCACTTTACGCAGTTCGGTTGCCATTGCGGCGATACGGTCAGTTTCCTTTACGCGCCAGCTGGCGATGTTGCGCAAGGAGGTAGTGCCGTCGGCGAACAGGGCGAGTATGGCTAATGTCATGGCAGCGTCCGGAATATGGTTGCAATCAAGGTCAATCGCTTTGAGCTTGCCAGCCTTGCCTGCGGTTATATGGTTTTCGCCATAAGTGATGTGGCCGCCCATCAGGGCCAGTGCTTCGGCAAAGCGCACGTCGCCCTGGATGCTGTGTTTGCCTAGACCTTTCACCGTAACATCGCCTGCTATGGCGCCAGCGGCCAGGAAATACGATGCGCTGGAAGCATCTCCTTCAACAAAAATCTCTTTGGGTGAACTGTAGCTACTATTAGCCGGAATAGTAAAACTTTGCCAGCCATCGCGTTCCACATGTACGCCGAATTTGGCCATTAAATTGAGCGTGATTTCAATGTAGGGTTTTGAAATGAGTTCGCCAACCACTTCAATGGTAGCTCTTTGCTTTGTGAGGGGCAGTGCCATCAGCAGGGCGGTTAAAAACTGGCTGGAAACATCACCGCGGATTTTGATGGTTTTGCTTAAATCCAGCTTTGGCGGTGATATTTTTAATGGCGGGAAGCCTTTGTTCGCCAGGTATTCAATTGATGCGCCAGCCTGTACCAGCGCATCCACCAAATCACCAATTGGACGTTCATGCATGCGCGGTATGCCGGAAAGGGTGTAATTGCCGCCTGAAAATGCCAGTGCGGCGGTGAGCGGCCTGAATGCCGTGCCGGCATTGCCTAAAAATAAGTCTGCATTTTTATTGGGAAAGTTGCCGTTGCAGCCAGTGACGCGCCATGCGTTCTCGGCAAAGTTTTCCAGTTTGATTCCCAATGCCTGCAGCGCTTCCAGCATGCGCGATGTGTCATCCGAAGCTAACAGGTCACGTATTTCAGTGACGCCATCGGCCAGTGCAGCTAGTAACAGCGTGCGGTTTGAAATGCTTTTAGAACCGGGCAGGGTAATTGTACCTTGGGCGCTGGTACTGGCAGGTAAGGTGAGATGTTCCATTTTCTTAGATTTTTATGCTTAAATTTTTATGATGGTGTTTTTAGTCTTATTTTTAGACTTATTTCCTGGAGTCGCCCCAGTTATTGCGTGCAATACTTGCACGCTCAAACAGGGCTTGCAGGCCTTCACCATCTTCGCGCTTAAGTAATTCATGCAGTCTGGCAAGTTCAAGTTGATATACGGTAAGCTCGTCCAGTAGCGCGGTTCTATTGGCTAAACTAATATCGCGCCACATTTCGGGGTGGCTGCCGGCAATGCGGGTAAAGTCTCTGAAGCCGCTTGCGGCAAATCCAAATAATTGTTCGGCATTAGGTCGAGACGCGATGTCGTCTACCAGTGCAAATGCGAGCAGGTGTGGTAGGTGGCTGACTGCGGCAAATATTCTGTCATGAGTTTCAGCGGCCATTTCGCTTACGTTGGCGCCGCAGGTTTGCCAAAGCCGGTTAACGCGTTGCACAGTCCGAACATCAGTTGCAGGTGTGGGTGTCAATACGACATTTTTATTGACGTACAAATCTGCGGTGGCTGCGCTAACGCCGCTTCTCTCTGCGCCGGCAATCGGGTGTCCGCCCACGAATTGGCTGAATTGATCACCTAAAATTTCTTTTGCACAACGTAACACGTCGCCTTTAGTGCTGCCAGCGTCGGTAATCACCGTGTTGACTGTCAGGTGTGGTTTGATTGCACTCAGTATTGCGGGGGTTTGTGCAACCGGTGCAGCAATCAGCACCATGTCTGCGTTTTCAAGAGCGGCTGCAACGTCACTGGTAGCCACGTCAATGACGCCTGAATCGAGAGCGGTTTGCAAGCTTTCTGCAGAACGGCCAACGCCAACAATTTGCGTAGCGCTTTCCGCTTTTTTTAAAGCGAGTGCAACGGAGCCGCCAATCAAGCCTACACCAAAGATAACAAGTTTTTTCAAATCAGAATTTAGTTTAATTAAAGTAGGGTGAATTGTAGCATTGAACCTTGATTTTATTTGCGACATCAATTGCGATGAGATTACGGGTAGGTTAGCAACCCAGCCAATTTACTTTATTAACCACTCACCATCTATCAATTTTTCCAGCGGCCTGTAATTTTGCTTGTATGCCATTTTTGGGCTGTCTTTAATCCAGTAACCTAAATATAAATAAGGCAAGCCCAGGCTTTTTGTCCATTCAGCCTGCCACATAATATTGTAAGTACCATAACTCGCTTTTGTATCGCCGGCATCATAGAAGGTATACACCGCAGAAATGCCATCATGAACGATATCAATGACGCTGACCATTTTGAGTTCATGCTGGTCTCTAAACTCCACCAGCACGCTTTCTACATTGGTCTGGCATAAAAAATTCCGATACTGTGTAATATCATTTTCTTCTGTGCCTGCATCGGTTTTTGCCTGATCACTGTGGCGCATGCCTTGATAGGCAGCATATAGCGTGTAATGCTCTTCATGAAAATCTACAGGCAATATCGCCGCCGTGAGGTTCTGGTGTTGCTTTAAAGCACGTTTCTGGCTGCGGTTAGGCGTGAAGGCGTCTACGACAATGCGCACTGGCACACAATCTCGACAGTTTTCGCAATGCGGCTGGTAAGAAAATTTGCCGCTGCGCCGGAAACCTTGTTGTATCAGGATGCTATAAACATCCGCATTGATCAGGTGTTGCGGCGCGGCGATTAAACTTTGTGCAAGTTTATTAGGCAGATAGCCGCAACTGTAACCAGTGGTGACATAGAATTGCAGTTTTTGCAGGGGTTGGTCGCTAGGGAGACTCATGGTGAAAGTATAAACTTAAATATGAAGCTTAAACATGAAATTAGTGCAGCAGTTGCGTGAGCTACATCAGGTGCAGTCTATCATTTATGAATCCCATTACGGCATAGCGTGGTTAATATCTTTATAAACTCGTCACGGCTGATTTCGCGTGCGCCAAAGCTGGCAAGGTGCGCGGTTTTCATTTGGCAATCTATCATGCCTACGCACTGGGTTTTAAGATATTCCACCAGGCTCACAAAGGCGACTTTTGATGCGTCCGTGACATGGTGAAACATGCTTTCCCCGTAAAACATATTGCCGATTTTTACGCCATAACAGCCGCCCACCAGTTGCCCGTTAAGCCAGGTTTCGGCTGAAATGGCAAAGCCTGCCTCGTGCAGCGCACAGTAAGCGTCAATAATATCTTTTGTAATCCAAGTGCCATTTTGTTCCCCGCGCGGTGTTTTGCTGCAGGCGGTGATTACCTCTCGAAAAGCAGTGTTGAAACGCAGCTCAAACAGTTGTTTTTTCAGTGTTTTTCTAAGTGAACCGGAAATCTTTAATTCATCAGGAAACAGCACCATGCGCGGGTCAGGGCTCCACCACAAAATTGGCTCGCCATCGCTGAACCAGGGGAATATGCCTTGCCGGTATGCTGACAATAAACGCTGTGGCGATAGGTCACCACCAATCGCAACCAGGCCGTTAGGTTCGGTAAGAGCGTTTTTAAGTGGCGGAAAATCACAATCGCCATCAATACTGGCGACGCGACCGGTGGGTAATTGATAATAGCCGTGGCTCATACTTGATTTGCCTGTCCAGTTTGTACTATGCTTAACACGTTGATTTATTCGTAATGATTGAATAACCGAATGCAGTCATTTAAACATTGTCTATTACGCACTTTTGTTTTTCTGCTGGCTACCGTATTTATGATAAATACGGTTTCTGCCGGCGGAATAATGGCGTCTGCAACTTTAAATGGCATGGCTGAGAACGAAGTGGTGCAATACCATTCCGGCAGTCAGCATGACAATGCGCATCATTGCCATGATCAGGTCATCGCTGATAATATCCATGAGCATTCTCAGAATAAACCGCAGACTCAAAGTAGCTGTAGCCATTGTAATCATTGTTTGGCATGCGTTCCAGTTATCCTTCAAGGCCAACTTAAGCCAATATCTAATCCCGATCAGGTAATTCTAGCGACGTCTTTCGCAGAGGTTTATCTATCTCCCACAAGCGCCCAGCCGCAAAAACCCCCTATTGTTTAATACTCTTCTTTAGCAAAGTTACTTTGCGTAGCTGGTTTTGTAAGCAATAGAAAACGCATTGTATCGATAGCAATTGGGGTTGATGTGACTTTGTTTGTTACATCAATCCTGCCATGTTTGAGGTGGAGGTTATATGAATATTTACCAATCATTGTTTGGCCGTACGTATCAGTTGCGCAATTTAGGGGTGCTTGTTGCGGCCGGCTCTGTACTGGGTGGCTGTGCCGGTTTTTCTCAGGATGGCGGGCTGGATGGAGTTAAGTCGCTGGCACAGCAGCATATCAAGCAAGAAGTCGTTTGGCCAAAAACAGAGGCAGAACAGAAGTCTATAGAAACGCGTGTAAATGCGCTGCTGCAAAAAGATCTGGATGTCGAGAGTGCGGTACAGATCGCGTTACTCAACAACAAGGGTTTGCAGGCCTCATTGTATGAGTTGGGTATTTCCGAGGCTGATGTTGTTCAGGCAGGTCGGTTACCAAATCCTAAATTCTCCATGTTATATGCTAGAAATAACGGCGATTATAAAATCGAGCAGGCGCTGACCTTTAACATTTTTTCGCTACTTACCATGCCAAAAATGCTGGAAATCGAGCGCCTGAATTTTGAGAAAACCAAGCAGGACGTGGCGATTGATGTATTGCGCTTAGCCTATCAAACGCGGCTGGCTTATTTTAATGC
>JBAQME010000095.1:0-3231 GCA_049302535.1 Methylotenera sp. | reverse complement strand
CGCGCGGCCAACCCCAACCTTACATTTACCTCAGACTTTATCATTGGCTTCCCCGGTGAAACCGAGGCCGATTTTGAAGCCACAATAAAACTGATGACAGACGTAGGTTTTGATGCGAGCTTTAGCTTCCTGTACAGCCCGCGCCCCGGTACGCCTGCCTCATTTCTTAATGATGATACGCCTGAGAAAACCAAGCTCGATCGACTGAGCAGGCTACAGGCGATCAATGAAGCACAGGCCAAAGCCATCTCTGAAGCCATGCTCGGCACGGTGCAACGCGTACTCATTGAAGGCACATCCTGGAAAGACAGTACATTGCTGGCAGGCAAAACCGATAACAACCGTGTTGTGGATATTGCGGGGGACGCCAGCCTGATTCACCAATTCGTGAATGTAAAAATCACTGACACGTCCAATCCACGGCGCCTTGCTGGTGAAATAGTGTCTGGCCAAATAATTTAAGGTCTTATTTGATATGGAAATCACGCTACAACCTGAAGATAACACCCGCCTTGCCAACCTCTGCGGCGCACTGGACGAAAATATCAAGCAGATTGAAACCGCACTTGAGGTTAACATCAATCGTCGTGGCGGCACCTTTAACATCAGCGGCAAGCTGGACAATACCCGGTTAGCGGCACAGTTGATTGAAAACTTCTATATCCGTGCCAAAAAACCGATTGAACTTGAAGACATCCAGCTGGGATTGGTTGAAATTGATAAATTAAAACCCGAAGATGTCTCCACCTCGGCCATGCCCATATTGATGACGCGGCGCGGTGACCTGCATGGGCGCACACCAAGACAGGTTGCCTACCTGCAGCAGATTCAGGACCATGACATCACATTCGGAATTGGCCCGGCAGGTACCGGCAAGACCTATCTGGCGGTAGCCAGCGCAGTGGATGCCATGACGCGCGACCGCGTAAAGCGTATTGTGCTGGTGCGCCCTGCGGTTGAAGCTGGTGAACGCCTGGGCTTTTTACCCGGGGATCTGAACCAGAAAGTGGATCCTTATCTACGCCCTTTGTATGATGCGCTGTATGATTTAGCCGGCTATGACACCGTGAATAAAATGTTCGAACGTGGCGCCATTGAGGTCGCCCCGCTGGCCTACATGCGCGGCCGCACGTTAAACCAGAGCTTCATTATTCTGGATGAAGCGCAAAACACCACGCCTGAGCAGATGAAAATGTTTTTAACGCGCATCGGCTTTGGTGCCAAAGCCGTCATTACCGGCGACGTGACACAAATCGATTTACAGCGTCATCAGAAAAGCGGTTTGGTAGAAGCGCAAAAAGTTTTAAAAGACATCAAGGGTATTGCTATAACGCACTTCCTGTCTGGCGATGTGGTACGGCACCCGCTGGTGCAGAAAATAGTAAATGCTTATGAAGACTACGAGCTTAATCACAGAGATTAAAGTAAATTAGAATACTTAATTCTAAGGATGAAAAAATGACGCCTAATAGATTCAAGTTCACCAAAATAGCACAGCGCATACTGGCTATAATTGAGCAAGCCGTACTTATCATCATCGCATTGGCAACCATTCTTGCCGTGTTCCAGGCGGTCGGGCATATCTGGGAAGCGCGTACGATTACCGTAGGCGACATCCTCCTGCTGTTTTTATATCTCGAAGTGATGACCATGCTCAATCACTATCTCAGCGCAGGCACGCTGCCGGTGAGATACCCGCTATACATCGGCATCATCGCGTTGGCACGCTTTCTGGTACTGGATATCAAGGAACTTGATGCCATGACGATGTTTGCGCTATCAGGCTCCATACTGCTGATTTCACTATCGATACTGATTGTCCGTTTCGGACACGTACGTTTCCCCTACACTGACGGTTCGGACTTGCAGTCCAAATAAATTCACCATGCCTAAACTGCACGCCAGCATTCAATACGCCGCTGATGATAAAAACCTTCCCAGTGCCAGCCAATTTCGCAAATGGGCAAAAGCGGCACTGCGGGTAGACACCGAAGTAACCATCCGCATTGTGGATGAAGCTGAGGGGCGGATGCTCAACCGCACTTATCGCAACAAAGATTATGCGACCAATGTGCTGACTTTTCCTCTGACGGAGGAACCGCACCTGATGGGTGACATCATTATCTGCGCGCCGGTAGTAGCTGCGGAAGCCAAAGCACAGAACAAGGAACTGCATGCGCATTATGCGCATTTAACCGTGCATGGCATTCTGCATTTGCATGGTTATGACCACGAAACGGAAGCGCAGGCAGAACTCATGGAAAGCCTGGAGACTGCAATTGTCACAAAATTAGGGTATGCTTCACCCTATCTCATTACATAGGGTGCCCTAAAAAAGCATACAGCATGGCTGCAGAGTCGGAAAAACCTGGTTTATTAGAACGTTTAAGTCACTTTTTACTTCGCGAACCTGAAGATCGCGAACAGCTTGTAGCGCTGTTGCACAGCGCCTACGAAAATAATTTGATGGACGCAGATTCACTCGCCATGATTGAGGGCGTATTGCAAGTGAGTGAGATGCAGGTGCGCGACATCATGATTCCTCGCTCGCAAATGGATGTCATCGACATTACCGATCCGCCCAAAGTATTTATCCCCTTCGTAATCGAAGCTGCACACTCACGCTTTCCCGTCATTGAAGATAACAAAAACGATATCATCGGTATTTTGCTGGCGAAAGACCTGCTGCGTTATTATGCAGGAGAAGATTTTGAAGTGCGCGACATGCTGCGTCCTGCAATATTCATCCCGGAAGCCAAGCGCCTGAACGTATTGCTCAAGGAGTTTCGCAGCAATCGCAACCACATTGCCATTGTCGTTGATGAGTACGGCGGCGTGGCCGGCATGGTAACGATTGAAGACGTGCTGGAACAGATTGTCGGCGACATTGAAGATGAATACGACTACGATGAAGATGAAGACAATATCATTCAGAATGCAGACGGCCAGTACCGCGTTAAAGCGCTCACCGAAATTGCGGATTTTAATGAAATCATTGGCACAACATTAAGTGACGAAGAGTTTTCCACCATCGGCGGCTTGGTGGTCAGTCAGTTCGGGCATCTGCCAAAACGTAATGATGAAATTACTTTCAGCGGGCTTCACGTCAAAGTGTTACGCGCGGATAGCCGCCGTTTGCACAGCATTCTGGTAGAGGTATTACCAGAGGCGGCTGAAGAGTCAAAACAGCAATAGGGCTGCATACTGAAAACCACATTGGCAAGCCAGATA
>JBAQME010000094.1:0-35920 GCA_049302535.1 Methylotenera sp. | reverse complement strand
ACATAATATACATTATACGAAATAAGCTATGTAGTTACTTGGTACGTGACCTTAGAAGTCAAGTATGTCACACACAACCGCAACACCGCACCCACAGGCGTTATACAGCTTTTCGCTCACCCATGAGCAAGCGTTAAACATTGCAACATCACTCGCGTCAGATATCGGCTGCGCCGAGGATCTGATGCCGAGTGAATTTCTGCTGCGTCACCTGCAATTACTGGAAACATTTCTCGCAGTTTTACATCCATACGAAAAATCCCACGTTCTTGGTGCAATTTCGCATAAATGAGCATTTCATGACTGATTGCTCCCCAAAACCAAAAAAACGCAAAAATAACACCAGGACAGACGCGATAAAATCACCGCGCATATATATAGGCCCTGCCGACTTCCATTTAATGCGTCATAGAGCGTTTCTGACAATCCAGCAGGCAGCTAAGCTACTCGACGTTACTCAAAGAACCTTGCAGAACTGGGAAAACCGGCGTGTACGCATCCCCTACACTGCTTATCGTGTTTTAAAGATAAAAGTAGGGTATCTATTCGATGATGAACATTTTGATGACTGGTTTGTGCGTGGTGATACGCTTTGGTCACCTGAAGGGCGAGGATTCAAGCCACATGAACTCAGATACCTTGCCAACTACCTATGGATAGCTAGACGCTGGCTGGCTGAAAGAAAGGCAGCTAAAGACGTAAACCAGCGAGCGTGGAGTGGCAGGCAACGGCTCCCCTACGCTTCGCGCAGGTACCCTGCCGTCGTGCGCCGCCGCCCCACTCCATGATAAGCCGCTGGAATACGCAATACCGCCTAGCTTGCAGGAAAAACCACCCGAGTTTGAGAAGTTTCTGCGTGAACTCGGTATTACAGCGTAACGGATAGATTGATGCACAAAATCTTAATTATTCGTCCGTCATCGCTTCGCTGCGGGCGGGCGAAAATTCGATTTTCTGCCCTAAAGTGCTACTTTGTGTTCGTTTGGTATGTAGGAAATTTTTTCCAATAATGCTAAAGTTAAAAAAGTGGCAATTTTACGAGGTCAACCACTTAAACTGTCTAAATCGCTAGAAGCCTTATTCCATAAGGGTTTCAGCAATATTAAGTGCCTGTGGATAACTTTTTGTAGTTTGCGCCCTACTTTACACCTTAATTTTTTGGAGTAAAAACCGCTGTTAAGCAATACAGTGGCTGTTTTTAGAGGCTTTAGTAGTAATTTTTAGTTGGTATTTTTTGCTCACTTTTGAGCGATACTTTACGTGTAACTGTACATGTAAAGTATAAAAGTAAAATTCAAGAGTTTCATATAGGGGAATACTAATTGAATAGAGTGAATACTTTTGGATTTTATAGCTTAGGAAAAAGACTTGCCCCTTTAATATCTGCTATAGAAAATGATTACAAATTAAGAGAAGTTAATTTAATTTTAGTTTTAGCAAGACTAGAAGTTCAAGCCGTTCTTTATAACGATAGATTTTATTTAAAAACATCGCGACAAGCAGGCAACGCACTTATCGAAGAAATAAATAAAGTCTTACCTGCAGATGGTGAAGAGTTTCGATTGGATAGAATTGATAACATCATAACTGCTAGTCAAACACGAACAGTTAAAAATGCAGCCATAAAATTTGAAACAGTGTTAGCCGAAGAACTTGGAATTTTTGACACTTATTGCATAGGTCAAATTGGGGCATATTCAACCTCAGAACTATTAGATGACTTAACAAATACTTTACCAGAGGCAATTCGAGATAAATTAACTGCTAATTCTAAAGTTGATATCCGAGAAGCTGGAAGATGCTTGGTTCTACAGTGTCCAACGGCAGCAGGTTTTCACATATTAAGGGCACTTGAATCAGTATTAGTTGTTTATGTTAAACAACTTATTGGAAATGCCAAATGTTCCAAAAACTGGGGTGCATATATAAAAAAAATGCAGGATAGTGGAAATGCCGATGAAAAAATCATAGGGATGATTGAACACATAAAAAATAACTACCGTAACCCAGTGTCACATCCAGAAGTTATTCTCGACATGGAGGAAGTTCTAGTTACCTTTGGCTTGGCATTAAGCGCAATTTACTTATTAGCTAAAAAGATTAATTAACTAAAAATGAGGGACGTATTTCTACATCAGCAAAGTAGAATTATTTGGATTTAAGTCGTTATTTATCAATATTTTTCAACACACTAATTTACTACCGCTTCTTATACATTATGCGAATTAGTGTCGCGTAAAATATGTATGCGTATTCTTACCCAAAAGAGCCACTCATAATAAGCGCAAAAAAGCCGCCTATAACAGTACCAAAAAGGCCACCTATAACAGTACCAAAAAGGCCACATATAACAGTACCAAAAAGGCCACATATAACAATTACAAAAAAGCCACTGTTGATATTGAATCAAGCAGTGGCTTTTGTTTTTATATGGATTATTCAGCAGTTAAGGTTTCAAAGTACGCAACTTACGCATAGAATCGCCTCTCAGATTAATCCGCAATGCCCCGCTGACCAATCGATCAAGAATAGCATCGGCCATGGTCGGATTCCCACCACTCAAGTAATCATGCAAGAGCTCAACCTGAATTTGGCTGGTAATTGCTGTGGCCTTACCCCCAGAGCGACTATCGATAACCTCCAATAAGTCACCACGATTTTGTGCATTGAGTGTTGCAGCGCCAAAGTCATCTAATATGAGTAAGTCCACTTTTGCCAAGGTCATTAACCTTTTGCGGAAACTTCCATCCGCATGGCCCAATTGCAATTCCTCAAGCATCAGTGGCACACGCTGAAATAACACCGACAATCCATGCCGACATGCTTGATTACCTAGTGCGCACGCAATCCAGGTTTTGCCACAGCCAGTTGGGCCTGTCAGAATCAGATTAAATCCCTGCCGAATCCAGTCTGAGCTATTCAGGTAAGCCATTTGGGCCTTATCCAGCCCGCGATTATGACTATAGTCAATGTCTTCTACACAGGCATTCGCTTTTAACTTGGCGGTTTTTAGCAGCCGTTTAAGCCGCTGGTTCTCACGGAAAGTCTGTTCCTGGTCAACCAGCATGCCAAAACGTTCTTCAAACGACAATCCTTGTGCTGCGGCACTGGATAATTGCTCTTCAAAACCTTTGCTCATACCGTTTAATTTCATTACAGAGAGTTTGTTTATGGTTTGTTGCGTTAACATTATTTAAATCCTTTTTTATAATAAATAGATGGTTCTAACAGTAATTAATGGTAATAATCCGCACCGCGAATATTGTCATGATCAAAGGCCGCTTCATCTGCTATGATTGGCTTGTTAGGATTCTGATCCAGGTTGTTTTTAAGAATGGATCGCACGTTTGTGGTTGCAGTGGCACCAATTTCCAATGCACGCTTACATGCGGCCTCCAGTCGTTCGTGTCCATACTCACGGGACAATGATTTGATCGAATTAGCCCAACGATAGCTGAAGTCCCGATGAGGCGCTTTTGCAAATACGCCTTGTAAAAATGCATGGGTGCTGACTCCGACAGATAATGCCCAGCGAAGCTCATGCTCACTATCCCATTGTGCAAAATGTCGATGTGCGCTTTCCATATGCAGCGGGTCCGTCGATTTCTTCCCGGCCTCATAACTGCGCGCCCAACTGGCAACCCGCACACCGCCATGCAATATCTCGATGGTACTTGCGGTTAGAATGGCCTCCAGTTGCTTACGAACCAAAGCATGCGGCACACTATAAAAGTGCTGATCAATTTCAACGTGGTAATCAAAGCCTGCACGAACTTTCAGGAACTCACGATATTGGTAAGGATGGCTCACTAATGGTTTAAGAGCCGGTTTATCCAGACGGTCAAATGCACTCTGGCGCGAACCAGGTAGTTTTTGAAAAGAACGGTTGTTAACATCCAATAGCAGTGATTTGATCGTTGCATTCAGCTCCGCCAGGCTGGTAAATTTCTGTTTACGGATCCGAAACAATATCCAGCGCTCAACGATCAATACACCACCCTCGGCCTTGGATTTGTCCTTGGGTTTGTAAGCTCGTGCCGGAAAGATCGCGGTACCGTAATGTGCTGCCATATCAAGGTAAGTTGGATGCACCACTGGCTCGGTACGGCTGGCTTTGGTAACTGCGGATTTCAAATTGTCGCAAACCACCATTACGGGTACACCGCCAAAGTGTTCAAACATACGTACATGGGATGCAATCCAGTTCTCACGACGCTGGTTCCAGACTGCCTCGGCATATATGTAATTCGATGCGCCTAACACGCCGACAAATATCTGTGCATGCTGTATTTCCCCGGTGCGCATATTGTATATTGGCACGGTAGGTCCAGCGTAATCGACAAAGACCTTTTCCCCAGCAATATGTACTTGGCGTAATGAGCGTTTTAAGGTTTTTTCAAACGCACGGTGCTGAGTGCAGAAATTGCTGTAACACATGCCATCCGGATAATCTTCTTTGTATTCCTTATGTAAGCTCTCCAGGGTAGCACCTTTAACCTTAAGCCATTGATGAATCTCCAGCCACTCCGGCACAGGTTTCCTTCTGACTTTTGGTAAAAGTACCGGCGGGAATAAAAGCTGCTCCAACTCAGCATCGTTCAAATCTTCTGGTAATGGCCAGCTCAGTCCTGCATTTTGTGCACGACATAAGTAATCAGCTATGGCATTGCGTGATATTTTAAGGACTTGCTGAATCTGGCGTTGGCTCATACTGGATTCAAAAGTCAATCGCAATACGTCGCGTATCCTTCTCATGGGTAATCTCCTGTTCGACATTAAAATGGCTCAATTAATACTTGGATAATTAATGTCACTAGGCCTTTCTGCATGAATGGCTGCATTGGCAAGTGATTTGTAGAAATATCTTTAATTGAATAACGCACATAGTCTTATCTCCATGGAGAAATATCTGCCATTCGGCAGGCATTAATCTTGTATATTCGGGTTGAATTACCTGGCGGACAGGTACAAAGAGACCTCGACCTTGACAGTCGATTGAAGTGCATAGACAATACGGTTTCAAGGCTGCAATCTTGATGTATGTGCCGATGGCTTGGGTCTTTCCCAAGCCTTTTGCGCTTCCAGGGTCCGGTTTACTGGGGTTTCTTTTAAGTCATTTTCAATTTCTCCAAATAAATATTCGTTATTATTGGTTTGTGTTGATTGGTTTGGCCTGTTGTGCCATCCATAGATAAAACTCTGTTGTCAGAAACAAACGACTACGGCCAACTTTGAAAGAAGGCGGCATGGGCAAGCCCAAACTCAGCCGGTTTCTTGCTGTGGCTTTAGAGATTTTCAAAACTTTACTGACTTCATCCAGGTTCATCGTTTCCATAGTTCACCTCTGAGTACAATCACAAACATCACGATGTGTCATGATAGAAAATCTGGGCACTTCAAAACTACTCTCTATTTTGGACACTTGACCTTATGCCGCTGTATATCGATGATGCCGAGATTGAATCCAGATTCTGTGTGCCTGTTGCGCAGGCGCTAAAGGCGATCAAATCTGAAATGCAGGGCCGTGCTGTCACTCCCAGTCTTGCATTGAGCCTGATGAAGAAATATTTCCAGCCATTAATTCCGGAATGCCATCAGGATGTATTGGGAAATCTGACCCAGGCTTCATGGGAAGACTTGGAATTTACATATGCTGAGATGGTTTTTAGAAGTGGCCTGCCTTCAGGCCAACTCACGGAAATTGCCGTTTGCATTAACTTGATTTGTCTTTTCACGACGCAACCTCCTAGAGTCTTCCCAGACCATGAGACGATAGAAATTACTTATTTCTTGCAGATTTGCAGACAACTTAAGCTGGGCATTGAGAACAGTGTTCGATATTCAGATAATGGTAGATTTGACGTTTTACGAGCTTGCAAATACTGTTGGCGACAACCGGTGCCTGGACGGCTGATATGTTCTACGCATACGGCTGGCGATAAGCATGTAAGCATCAAGTTAGGCGATCAAGAAGATTCGAATGCGATCTTGCCATTTACCGATTACAAAGAGAGCCGGCGCCAGAAAAAGGCTTTTGATAAGACATTAAATGAAATATTGACTAAAGAGGTATTGGGGTTTCACGATAGTCAATTTACGGCACCAATCCTGATGCCTGATAAGAACATCTGGCAATGGTTAAACGACAGAAGACCTTTCCTAAGTGAATTGTTGCAGGATCAGAATAAGGCAATAGATGATGACCAGATAGTTGATAGTTTGCTTTCGCTACTTCATAGCCCTATAGGGTTAACTGAAATCCAGCATAGACCTTACCTTAAAACAAATACACTAATTAAAGCTTACCCAATCTTGATATGGCCCATGCTGTTGCGTGCAGAAGCATGGCTTAACGCCAGAAAAACATTGCGGGGTAACTGGGGTGGAAAGCGGGAATATATCGCGACGTAATAAGGCTGTGTATTGCTAGTCAAAAGCAGCTACTGAAAATTATTAGGTGAAAAGTGATGAAATAGATCAAAGCCTGACACTGGATTATTTTGATTCTTTATCTTCCATTTCTTTGTTCAAGTCTCTCATGTAAGCACCACGGCTAGAATGTTTAACAAATCCATTCTTCTTTTTACCAATGCGATATAGCAGAATCAAGCTAACAGCTATCACCAATACCCATAAAATAATCTCTAGCATCACAAACCTCTAATTAGTAATCACAAAGTACACAGCATCTATTACGAGTTAATGAACTATATTTAGTGAGTAATATTGTACTGCAAGATGTAGGTAGCAATCCCTGCAAAATAGCCCAGCAGAGCAAGCCAACTTATTTTTTTGACATACCAGAGGAATTGGATTTTCTCCAAGCCCATTGCTGCCACACCAGCAGCGGAGCCAATAATTAAAATAGAACCCCCAGTTCCCGCACAGTATGCAATAAACTCCCATAAGAAACTGTCTGCCGGATATTGTGCTATATCATACATGCCCATTGAGGCAGCTACTAACGGCACGTTATCCACGACTGCACTAACCAACCCCATAATTGTTACTATCATATCCTGGCGACCAACACTTTGATCCAGCCATCTAGCAATCGTATCAAGGATATGGCTGTGCTCTAGTGTTGCTACCGCTAATAAAATACCGATAAAGAACACTATCGAACTCATGTCAATTCGCATCAATGCATGCGCTAATGTCAAATGTTGCTTTTCTTCATCTTCTTTGTTGCGGTGCACTAAATCACCAACTAGCCAGAGAAGACCCAAGCCGAACAGTATCCCCATGAATGGAGGTAAATGGGTGATGGTCTTGAACGCAGGCACGAGAACTAACACGCCCAGCCCCATAAAGAACATTATATTCCGCTCAAAATCATTGGTTTGTAAAGAACTGACGCTGTGCTGCTTAATCGGAGAAATCATATGTTTGCCTCTAAGCATATAGCTAACAACTGATAACGGTACGGTTAGGTTAACTAACGAGGGCAGAAATAACCCTTTCATGATCGCAAGGGCAGTAATTTGCCCGCCTATCCAAAGCATTGTAGTTGTCACATCGCCAATAGGTGACCAAGCACCACCAGCGTTTGCCGATATAACGATCATCGCAGCAAATAAAAGACGGTCTTCCTGCTTATCCAGAAGCTTCTTCACTAACGAAATCATGACAATGGTTGTGGTTAAATTGTCCAATATCGCGCTGAGGAAAAATGTGACTAAACCAACCAACCACATCAATGAAGATAGCTTTGTGGTCTTAATACGGGCGGTAATGACTTCAAACCCATTATGGGCATCTATCACTTCCACGATTGTCATGGCACCGATCAGGAAGAAAACGATTTGGGCTGTTGTTGCCAGAGACTCACTGAGTTGATGATCGACAAGTGAATGATTGCTGCTGGCAACAGCATAAATCGTCCACAGCAAGCCAGCACCTAGCAGAGCAGAGGCAGACTTGTTTATTTTAATTGGGTGTTCCAACGCGATAGCTGTATATGCGATAACAAAAATAATGACGAGTGCATTTACCATGTTTGGTATTAATAAATGGCTAAAAGCCTTTTAATCCTGTGATTTATTAAAAAATAAGTTACTTATCCTACTTCATATCTAAACCGAGGCTGGCATTACATGTATGACTGCTCGGCCTAGGTTGCGGTAGATTCTACCTCTTCGCACAATCGGCCACCATCCATAAAGAAAAATCTGAATTGGCCGCCACATAGCGACCCAGCCACCGATGAGTAGACTTTCCTTCAGTAATCTTAGAAATGTGTTGTTAGCGAACCCGGCAGCAAGAATGTCCGCACCAAGTAGACACATCCCTAGAAAACCGAGTCCTATTAAAAGACTCACGCGACCTTCGAGCAGTAGTTGACGCAGATTGCTTTTAGAACGTTCTGACTTGTATTCGAAGTAGTTGTGAATAGCTTCAGTGACTAGTGCATTGGGATCTTCAGCTGGCATTTTCTCAATGTGGACAATGATCTTGAAATGACTGTTCTGCGGGAAACCAAGAGCCCAGCTTTCAAGAAACTCTTCCGCATCGGAATCAAGGATGCGGTGATGAAATGGTGTTGGATCCATTGAATTAAACAGCTCCGACAACTCAACAATGCGCAACTCAATCTGGTGGATAGGGGGGTGTTTTTTTGTCATGCTATAAGCGCCTAACTTACCATGATTATCCAAAAATCACTTAAAAGTGATGCTTCATTATTTTGCCCAAAACTGCCACCACGGCCTCTTCTTGGCTTTAATGTAGTCCGCTTCATGCTCCTGCAGTTTGAAGAATGGAATTAACAGATCTTCCATACTGTAAAAGCCCTTAGGTTTGCCAAGCAAATTCTCAATTGCAAATAAAATACCATTACCGAAAGCTTCCCTGGTGATCGATTCATGTTTGAGACGCACCGTCTGATACGGGAAACCGAACAAGATTTCATGCGTACCGATAATGCCGCCAGCTCTGATCGATTTGATATTTTCTTGAGGAAGGTTCAACTCACTTGCAATCACCTTGGCTGTGCCAGAGGTTTCTGGTTTTTGTTTGAAATGCTCTTCGATCACTTCAATATCGGTATAAGGGGCAATGTTCTTGAGAATCTTGGCAGCAATGATTAGAAAATTGATGCCCAATGTGATGTTGGGTGAATGCAGTACACATGTTTGCTTTGCCAATTTACGTATCTTTTTAGCCTGTTCTTCACTGTACTGTGATACTGCACTAACAATGGTTACGCCTCGCTTAGCCGCCTCATCAGCATAGTAATCCAAGCCAGTTTCTGATGAAAAATCCACAATAACATCCACTGGATGCTGATCAAGCAACTCTGAGATCGTGAACTCATCTTTAGAATAAATCAGCCCGGGTTCATCTGATTCAATTCCCAGGAATTCTGGAACTGAGCGGTGCTCTAAGCGCGTTGACTGGCGAATTACCCATTGAAGATTTGTTTTCTTTGATTCCAATAATACGGTAGCAACTGCACGCCCCGTTTTACCAAACCCCATGATTCCAACTTTCACATACATCTCCCTGCTTGAGCTTTTAAATAACCATAAGCCTAATCAGGCATTATACCAACGCTTGGTAATTAAGCTAAACCAAGTCCATTGATGCTGTTTTTATCTAATTAATGGGGATGTTTTCATGCGTTTTACGACCTAACCACCATAGCCAAATAAAACCTATGAATCCGGCCAGCAGAGAAGCTGTCAATACCCCAGTCTTAGCCATTAGTAGATATTCCGGCTGATTCGCAAAGCCTAGCTCGGCGATAAAAATCGACATGGTAAATCCAATGCCGGCTAGAACGGAGACAGCTGCAATCTGGCTAAAACGTGTGCCGTTAGGTAACTGCCCAATACCTAAACGTAGGGCTATCCAGCATGCGCCGGTAATGCCAAAAAACTTACCCAACAGTAAACCAAACGTCACCCCAAGCATTACTGGATGAGATAAAGTTTCACTCAATGATCCTAGCTGTAACGGAATGCCAGCATTAAAGATTGCGAATATTGGAATCACGATAAAAGCGACTGGCAAATGCCATATATGCTCTAAACGCTGCAGCGGAGTTTGCACACCTTTTACGCTTTCTTCCAGATTCTGTACGATAGAGTGAAGTTTTTCGTTGGTCATCAGGCTGTCGTCTTGGTGGCTACTGGTAATGAAACGATCAATTTGCTGATTAATGAGACCGGCAAATAAGCTAGGGTCATATTTAGATCTAGCCGGCACCGTGAATGCGCCGAGTACTCCAGCTAATGTAGCGTGCACCCCTGATTGCAGTAACGCATACCATAATAAAATTGCTACCAGAAAATAAGGCATTACTTTTCTAATACCAGCAAAATTGAATGTAAAAAGTAACGCAACAAGTAAGGCTGAAACTATCAGCCAGTTAATCGCTAATTCCTGTGTATAAAATAATGCGATGACTAGAACCGCACCTAAATCATCTGCAATTGCAAGCGCCACAAGAAAGGTAATCAGGGCTTTGGGTACACGTCTCGCTAACAGTACCAATGCGCCTACTGCAAATGCAATATCCGTTGCCATTGGCACACCCCAACCGCGGGCAGCATCACCATCGTGATTAAATGCAAGATAGATAAGAGCTGGTACTATCATGCCACCAATTGCTGCGATGATGGGCAGCGCCGCTTGCCTTAAATCAGACAGTTCACCCACCATGATCTCACGCTTAAGCTCTAACCCCACCACAAAGAAAAATAGCGCCATCAGGCCATCATTAACCCAATGATGCAGGTTCATTTTGATTTCCCAGCTACCTATGCTCAGGTTGACTGGAGTATGAATGAAGTGCATGTATGCGTCTGCAAAAAAACTATTTGCCAAAAACAACGCAATAATTGCAGACCCCATTAACAGAAGGCTGCTTGTCGTCTGACGATGTATGAATTCTTCAAACGGTGACAGTACGCGACTGAAAGCTCGCTCCCATGGAGCGTAGATAATACCTTTATCTGTATTAGGTGATGGTTGATGATGCGACATATCCATTAATTCCAGTTAGGTTATTCTTCCAGTTATATTATTCTTGAAGAGTCATTTTATGACGAAGCAACTTCTCGTCAGGATTGTAAATTGGGGTAGATGGTTTAATCGTTAAAGCAAACCACTACAACCCATGCTGAAATAAAACCCAGGCATTGAGTATATACATTAAAAACAGACCCAGACTTATCCACGTGAGTTTCAATAAGGTACGCTGTTGTGGCTGAAATACAAAGCCAACTATCACTAATAGGCACATCATAACGGCGGTAAATGCTGTAATGGCATGACTGGTGTCAACGTTTGCAAGCAATGGGCCTTTCACATAAAACAGGTCGTCCACGGCTAAAATCAGAATATCAAATAAATTGCTACCCAGCAAATTGGCGATTGCCATATCGATTGCACCGATTCGCAGTGCTGAAATTGTAACGGCCGCTTCTGGCGCAGAGGTCACGGCAGCTACCAACAAGCTACCGACGAAGCTTTGCCCCCAACCCATTAATTCTGAGATGTCTGCCGCAATAAAAGGTAAAAGAGAGCCGGTAACAATGACCGCAATGGCAGCTATTGAATATCCTGTAATTGCTTGGCGGAGAGTGGCTTCTGAATATCTCTCGGCAGATGCCTCGGTATACTTGTTCATTGTACGCTGCTCGTAACGATGGATTGCACGCATGGCTGCCAGATATACCAGTACGATGACTGGTGTATATAAACCTATATGCCATGACGATGGGCTTATCCCTGCATGATCTAATAACAGGCTAAATCCTGTAAATCCAATTAGTAAAGCTCCTAGTGCAGCAGATAAAACATGCCCCTGTGCTGCCCGGCTGTAAAGTGTTTCACGCTGATAAAGCGCATCGAGTAAAACCAATATCGCCAGATTAAAAACAGTGCTTCCCAGCACATCGCCAACTGCAATGTTTGGCACATCCGCCACTGTAACGGCAGAAATTCCTGTTACCAGCTCTGGCAATGACGTTGCCATAGCAAGCAGAGTAAGGCCAATCCAGGAAGATGATATACCAGTCTTTTCTGCAATGATGTCACCATAGCGCGAGAGGTAATAACCAGCGTAGGCTATTACCACGAGGCAAATAAGTAATTCCAGCCAAAGTTGCATGTTAATTATTACCTTCACATACATTTCAAAATAGTTAATCTAACACAATGTCTTTAATTGTAAGATTGCTAATGCAGATAGGTTTTTGGCTATTTTTTAAAATTGTGCGACAATAAATCACATCAAAAACGAAAATGTAACAATATACCAATGTAATTTTCTGTAGCACCTCTTGTTATTCCTCAGCCCCGCACTTGTATGCGGGCGTTATTCTATTTAAATCTGTCGCTTTGAAACTAGGCTCATTATCATAATCGATGATGACGTTTAGTTACCGTCACTGGAGAGTATATTGTCGTTCTTAACTCTTGGGAAATATAGCCCGCAAGAAATCAAACTTAATTTATTGAGTGGTCTAACCGTTGCTTTGGCTATGGTGCCAGAGGCGATTGCTTTTGCGTTAATCGCGCATGTGTCACCACTTACAGGCCTGTATGCGGCAGTCTTGGTGTCGTTCATTACCTCGGCTTTTGGTGGTCGGCCGGGCATGATTTCAGGTGCCACCGGCGCACTTGCGGTTGTGATGGTTGCGCTGGTTGTTCAGCATGGTGTTGAGTACCTATTTGCTACAGTAGTGCTAATGGGATTGCTGCAAATACTGTTTGCTGTCGCAAAGCTTGGTAAGTTTATCCGCATGGTGCCTCACCCTGTGATGCTGGGCTTTGTGAATGGTCTTGCTATTGTTATCTTTCTTGCTCAATTTGGGCATTTTAAAACAGCTGCAGCAGATGGTACTAGCACCTGGATGAGCGGTGCCCCCTTATATATGATGCTTGGTTTGATTGCCGTTACCATCGCTATTATTTACCTTTTACCTAAAATTACAAAAGCCATTCCGTCAACACTGGCTGCGATTATGGCGGTTTCATTTGCCGTAATGTTCTTCAATATCGACACTAAAACCGTGGGTGATCTCGGTTCTATATCTGGCGGCTTGCCTGGTTTTCATTTGCCGCAAGTGCCACTTAACTTTGAGACATTCAAGATCATCTTCCCATACGCGCTCATCCTTGCAGCGGTAGGCCTCATTGAAACTTTGCTCACGCTGAATCTGATTGATGACATGACTGATACGCGCGGCAAACCTAACCGCGAATCCATGGCTCAAGGTGCTGCTAACGTTGTTACCGGATTCTTTGGCGGTATGGGTGGGTGCGCCATGATCGGTCAGAGCATGATCAACATCAACAATGGTGCGCTCAAGAGATTGTCTGGTATTGCAACAGCAGTATTCCTGCTTTCATTCATTCTTTTTGCTTCTCGCTGGATTGAGATGATTCCTCTGGCGGCACTGATTGGCGTGATGTTTGTAGTGGCAGAGAAAACTTTTGAATGGGGAAGCTTCAGGTTATTTGGCAAAGTGCCAAAGCATGATCTTTTAGTGATTGTGCTGGTTGCAGGCATTACCGTGATAGCAGACCTGGCGATTGCCGTAATTGTTGGCGTTATTTTCTCAGCGCTGGTATTTGCATGGAACCATGCAAAACAGATTAACGCGACAACCCGTATGAATGAATCTGGCTGGAAAGTCTATGAGTTGAACGGATCACTATTCTTTGCTTCAACCGCAGCTTTTCAGAATCTATTTACACCTAACGATGATCCGCAAGATGTTGCGATTGATTTTAAGAACTCAAAAGTCGTTGACCATTCTGCACTTGCTGCCATAGATACACTTGCTGAGCGCTATCAATCAATGGGTAAAACGCTTCATCTCAAACACTTGAGTCAGGATTGTTTGGAGTTATTGGATAAAGCCAAAGGCATGATAGAAGTTAACGTGATGGAAGACCCTAAATATCATATTGCAGACAACAAACTCGGTTAATCTTTAAAGTAGGAGAATAATATGGATGATATCCTTATCGTTTCAGACAGCTCTTTAGCGCATAGTACTCTTGAGACAGCACTTAGAAATGCTCATTTTCCAGCAGGCCTGATTGGATTGCTTGGGGTACTTGCTATGCTTGGCTGTGCAAGTTACCTCGCTCGGCAATACCAGTTTGTTTTGTTTGTTGTAGATGCTGATTTTCGTAAGCGTTACGGTAGTGTTATTACAGAAATGAGTGCAATCATCAGAAATTACTCTCGTCATACATCGTTATACTTATTGTTTGAAGATGACTACGATTCGACATTCTCTGATTGGCTGCCACACTCAAAACGGATATTTCAAAAAACTGCCAATCAAGAAAAACTGGAGAAGGCTGTACAAGAAATTATCAGACTTGAATCGGACACTAAAGACTCCCATTCGCAATAGATATGATTATAAAAAAACGCCCCAGTACAATGACTGGGGCGTTTAGTAGTAAGTTACTTAAGGACTGGAATGACACATTCCATAAAACCAATATAAAGGCTTGATTAAAAAACGTCAATCATTTTCAATCCTTAGAAATTACAAATTCAGACATGCTAACTGTATTGCGGCCTATATTCACGCAATAAAATTAATCCATAAACAGTCAGTTCGTAAGCGTATTTAATTGGCATCATAGGCATAAGAACTAAAGGTTTTTTGGAAACATAGCCTTTTAAAACCATCGCTTCAACATCGATAGGGGCTGATGCGAGATTTGTAAATTTTCCATTGAAGACCATCTCCAAGCAATGAACTTCATCTTCAGATAATACCGCTGATTTATCCATACATTAAGCTTCCGATGGAGTTTTATTCAGCCGTTAGTATAGTCCTGCACATTCATTTAGGGGTGAATCTATAAAAGATTCAGACGAGAAGCCAACTTTGGAAAATATGTCTTGGTAATTAAAGTTGGGATGAAATCTTCTACTAAGCTCAGGTGGCCTTTTTGAGACTGTTATAGGTGGCTTTTTTGCAATTATTTTAGGTGGATTTTTTACTAAGAATACGCAATGTAAAACTACCATTTATAGCGCAACGCTACTGTTAACCTTTACAACCACCTTCCCCTTGGCTCGGCCTTCTTCGAGGTAGACAAGCGCCTCTTTTGTTTGGTCGAATGGAAATACCTTGTCGATCACCGGTAGTATGTGCCCCGCATCAAGAAGTTTACCGATTTCTGCGAGTTGGCGACCGTCAGGATGTACGAACATGAATGAATACTCGACATCACGCTTTTTGGCTTGACGAATTATCTTGCTGCTAATCAACCAGAACACAAACTTCATAAGGACGTTCATGCCTCTGGCGCGAGCAAACTTAGCGTCCGGTGGACCGATGAGTGAGACTACGCGACTCTTGGGTTTCAAAATTCTAAGAGATTTCTCGATCCCGTCGCCCCGTATGGTACCCAGCACCACATCATAGCCCTGCAGCACATCCTCGAACTCCTGTTTCTTGTAATCAATCACTTCATCGGCTCCTAGGCGCTGAACCAGGCCCACATTAGCCGTACTGGTAGTGGTCCCCACCGTCGCTCCGAGGTACTTTGCGAGCTGGATTGCGAACGTACCAATGCCTCCAGAACCTGCTGGGATGAATACTTTCTGGCCGGGTTTGAGGTGTGCCCGCTCATTAAGTGCTTGCCATGAAGTGAGTCCGACCATAGGGATCGAAGCTGCTTGTACGAAGTCCAGATTTTCCGGTTTGATCGCGGCAGCGCTCTCGGGCACAACAGCAAACTCAGCAAGCGCTCCCGTACCCAGGTCGAATATGCTGGCAAAAATGGAATCGCCCGGCTTGAAGCGCGTCACACGATTCCCCACCTCCACTACGACACCAGCTAAATCGCTGCCCATCACAACTGGTAACTTAAGTTTTATGATGGGTTTAAACGCCCCTTTCGCAATCATGTAGTCAATCGGGTTCAGTCCAACAGCGTGGATCTGAACAAGTATTTCGTTCGACGTGATTGTAGGCTTTGGAATATCGGCGAACGCGAGCTGATCGGTTTTGCCATAACGTTTTAATAGAAGTGCTTTCATTATTTCTTACTCATTTTTTTATTGAGTTTGTTTTCATTGTTGCATTCACACCCTACATACATAAATGCCAACACAAGAGCGACTTCGATAAAGACGGCAGGCAATATCCCCCTAGTTGCATGCCCTACTGAAAACTCGTAAGCGCCAAGAATCGCCAATATCAAGCACGAAGTTATGATTCCGTAAATAAGCGCTGTACGAGTTGTCGAATGCTCAGCATTTCTGGCAATGAAAAACATCACCGCGATACCTGTATATAGTGCTGCTATTCGTCGTGCAAGCAACCCTACCGAGCTTGTTAATTCTACTCCCCAGGCCGATAGTATCTGAACTGGTGAGAACATTAAGACGAAGGCCAATACTATAAATAGGATTGAACTAATAGCTGAAAGTCTATAAAAAGATAATAATTTCATGATTGTCTCCTATGGCTGGCTAGCCACTTTGTCTAGAGAGTCAAGTTTTAACTCTTTTCGAATGCCTATATCAACCAATGTTGCAGGGGCAAATCTTCTAAGAATGCTTAAACGGTATGCTAATTTTCCGGCAGCGTAACGTAACTTAGGATGTTTGGCATTTGCAGCTTTCAATACAACATTGGCGACGACTTTTGGATCATCGCCACCTGCCACCGAGATTTTAATTAATTTTGCGAGTGCTTTCCGCGCAATCGAGTATTCATCTAATTTGGCGTCCACTTCTTGGGTGTTGGCTTCAAAACGTGTATTGGTATAGCCAGGTTCTACCACAGATACACGTATACCTCTTGTTCGCAATTCATGATCTAGGGATTCTGAAAATCCTTCTACCGCATGCTTAGTAGCGGCATACGTTGCCATGTATGGTGCCGGTATCAATCCGAGGATGGAACCGATGTTAATGATGCGTCCTTCCCCCTGCCTTCTCATGTAGGGCACAACTGCACGCGTCATGCGGACAATCCCAAAAAAGTTAGTATCAAAAATCATCTTGCTTTGTTCAATTGAGCTTTCTTCGGCCCCACCTGGTGCTACGCCGAAGCCAGCGTTGTTAACAACCAGATCAATCCGGCCTTCAATTTGGACTATTTCTTTTAAGGCCGCTTCTATAGATGCCTCACTATTTACATCCAGCGCAATCATCTTGTGTGAACGAGCGACTTGAGCTCCTTTACGGCTCGTCCCATAAACCTTATAACCAGAATTTGCGAGTAGTTCTGCTGTGGCCTCACCGATACCGGATGATGCGCCTGTCACAATTGCAATCTTACTTTTCATTTTATGTCTCCTATCCCATTCAAAATTATAAAAACATGCTACATAAATATGATGATCATCATATTTATAATCAAAAAAAAGCCAAATTACTAAATAAAAAATTAATCATTCTTTGACATCAAAGTGTTTTAAAGCTGCTCGGCGAAAAGCTTCGCTAAGTTCAGGGTCTTCTACCGCACGGGCTAATAATAATGTTCCTACCATAGTTGATAACATTACAAGTGCTTCTGCACGCGCATTTGGCTGGTCTGATAATCTACTTTCAATAAGAGCTATCATTTCCTTGACACGGCAAGTAGAGGCCTTTTTTACCTCTGGTGCTTGGCGCGGCATTTCCGAACCTAAGGCTGCTAAAGAGCATCCTGTTTCAATGTTAGCCACATGCTCATTTGATAAATAAGCATTCATCAGCGCCTGCAACGCTTGATCCTCGGGGACCTTAGCGAATATTTTTTTAGCAATAGCCATAGTATCTTCCCCAGCTCGATCTGCAGCTTCTGCGAGCATTGCATCACGGGATGCAAAATGCGCGTAAAAACCTCCATGTGTGAGGCCTGCTTCTTTCATGATGTCGGCTACGCCCGTTCCATCATAACCACTTCTACGAATTGCCCGGGCAGCGGTTTCTACAATGCGGGTATGTGTCACTTCTTTACGATTAGAAATATTGCGTTGTGTCATGGCTTTTTTCATGACGACCATCATATATGACAACCATCATAAAATGCAAATGAAATTTCTATTTAGCAGTTAAGGATGATAATTTGAAAAGAAATTACTTACACAAAGTGTTGCGTTTTTAACACTCATCTTCGCAACAAATCAGCTTAAAATTGATTCGCAACGAATAAAGTTTATAAAGTGATTGAAGCTGGCATTTATGGGCCGTATAGGAATAGCAACATGTTCCGAAACTACCAAGAATACGAAACAACGCAATAAAAACGTTTATATAATCCATTCAAAATGATCGTCAACCAACTACTCGGTAACACCAACATTTTAAGTCATTAAAAAAGCCCTTGTAAGGGGCTTTTCTATTTAGCTGATAAACAGTCAAACTGTATGCCCAATAGCATGCTGCTTGATTGAATAATTCAAATTACCGATTGTTAAAAAAAGCAATATTCATGGCTTTATCATTCACGAAAGTAATTTCAGTTTCTTTGTATGTGTGCTTTGGATCATATTTCACTATATTTTTGTAGTACCACATTTCCACATTTACAGGTTTGGAGTTCTTTTCATCAGCACCTGCCTTGAGCATCACTGCTGAAGCGCCGGAAGGTTTGACTGATAATTCTTTTTTAAATGGCTGGCCTAATTTTTCGGTAATAACTTTTTTGGATTTTCCGCTAAATGTATTTAAAAATTCATTTTCAGTGTAAGTTTTATTTTTAGGTGGTGCTGCGTGTGCGCTTGAAAATGCAACAGCTAAGAAGGTTGCCGTTGCAAAAGTTAATAATAATTTTTTTATAGTAAACTGCATTTTTTTCTCCATAATTAGCGCCCTATTATCTCATTTATTAGGTCAACAGCATAACGTGCTGTCATCATTGCCCGTTGACTAATCCAACCTTAATTTAATCCCATCGTAGCCAACGAATACATTACCAGGTAGTTGTGCACTTAACGCCGTATACTCTAAATCATGCGTCATGTGAATCAGGTAAGTGCTTTTCGCATTGATAAGACTTGCATATTCCAAACTTTGTTCCAAGTTAATATGGCTATAATGCGCGGTGTAACGTAAACAATCCAAAAGTAAAACATCCAGGTTCTTTAACAATGCAAGTGAACTTTCCGGAATCGCTGATACATCTGTCAGATAAGCAATGTTACCAATACGATAGCCATAAATATCACTATTACCATGCTTGACAGGAATTGGAATAATCGTTTGTTCAAATAACTGGAACGGCTCACTCACCGGATTAATTTTCAGTACAGGCAAATCCCAGAAGTTGCTGGTTTTGCGTAGCGTGTAAGCAAACTTGTCGGCAATATGCGCCATTGCCTCCGGACTGCCATATAACGGAATCTGGCTACGTTGCTTTTGGCAAAATGCCCGTAAATCATCAATCCCATGCAGATGATCGGCATGCGTATGTGTATACAGCACCGCATCAACTTGTGACAACACCTCTCTTAAAGCCTGCTGGCGTAGGTCCGGGCCAGTATCAATCAATATGACCTTGCCGTTATCCAGCTCGATCATACTTGAGCATCGCGTTCTGTTATTTCTTTTATCTGAAGATGTGCATGTATCACATTGGCATCCAACCATTGGTGTACCGGCGCTAGAGCCCACTCCCAGCATGGTTAACTGCATACAAAGCCATTTTCTATAAAATTCAACATACTAGGAATCTGTTTTTAAAGCAAAAATCATGGGGTTGCATGCTTGAACAACCGAAAGAAATTTTCTGTAGTAGCAGCAGACACTACCTCTAACGAGATTTCCCGAAGTTTCGCAATTTCTTCAGCTACGTATTTAACATAGCCAGGCTGGTTAATTTTTCCACGGTAAGGAATCGGTGCAAGATAGGGCGAATCGGTTTCCACCAATATTCTATTCAAAGGTACCTGTTTAGCAACTTCTTTAATTGGAGTTGCATTTTTAAAAGTGACAATACCGGAGAACGAAATATAAAAACCAAGCGCAATCGCCTGCTTCGCCACATCCAGGCTCTCGGTAAAGCAATGCATGACACCGCCAACCTGCTGCGCATTTTCTTCGCGCATAATGCGTAAAGTGTCTTCTGCTGCGTTACGTGTGTGAATAATCAGCGGTTTGCCACAGCTGATAGCGGCACGTATATGGTTACGGAAACGTGTACGCTGCCATTCCAGATCACCAGTTAGCCTGAAGTAATCCAGCCCTGTTTCGCCAATAGCAATCACTTTGGGATGACTGGCTAACTTTATTAATTCTTCAACCGTAGGTTCATCTATATTTTCATAATCCGGATGCACGCCAACTGAGGCATAAAAATTTTCATTGGTTTCTGCAAGCGCTAATACTTGTGGAAAATCCGGCAACGTTACTGAAATACACAGGGCATGCCCTACTTCGTTATCTTGCATGGACTGCTTTATTGCGGGTAGATTTGCAGCAAGTTCAGGGAAATTCAAGTGGCAGTGAGAATCAACAAGCATAGAAATTCATCAAGATTACATTGTATGTGTAGCACGGGCAGACTTAAGTACGTTACCTAACAAGCCTTCGATTTTGTTGCGAGCTTCCAAGCCACCGCTTTTTTCATTAAATTGCACCCCTATGCCCTGAGGTTTGTTACCTTGGGTAGTAGTTGTAATCCAAACTACGTTCCCCACTACCTTTAACTTAAGAGGGTCATCAAGCAAACTCAATAACATAAATACTTCTTCACCCATTTTAAACGGCTTGGTAGTCGGAATAAACAATCCGCCACCCACCAAAAAAGGCATATAAGCAGCATACAAAGCCACTTTTTCTTTAATTGCCAGTGACAGAACACCAGGTTTAGGAGCGCCTATAGTTTTAATATCGTCTTGTGTATCTTCAGCCATAATTCATCTTTGCTATATTAGCGGGTGCCAAGTTAAAACAACTGGAGATTATCAAGATTGAAAAATCCTTGTATATTCCAGTAACAAACTTTCCATTTGTAACTCATGATTCAATGGATGTGAAACAAGCTTACGAAGTTCATTTGCCTTTTTCTGTAAATCAAACAGCCGCCCCAAGTTTACCTTGTCCGCCAATGCTTGCAAAGCACTAGCATGTTGCACATGATAACGTGCTTGCTGGCCCAGTTTAATTGTAACAATATCATATATCCATTTTTGGATTGCTATAACCCCTGTCTCTACTGTATTTGCAATTAGTATGGGCGCAGCTACATGTGGTTCCAGCTTGCGACCAAGGGCAAGATGTCGCCAAATTTCCAATAACTGATTAAATTGTGTTTGCTCGGCAAACACCTTAATTGGTGACCCTTCCAGGTAAGCTAGCTGCTGTTTAGGATTTTGTACACCTTGCTCAGTTAGCCATGCCAATGCCTGATTCTCATCAGGTATAGGCATGCTGATCTTTTGACATCTGCTAATAATGGTTGGCAGCAAACGCTGCAACTGATGCGCAAGCAAAATAAAAATAACACCCGGTGCTGGCTCTTCCAGCATTTTCAACAAAGCATTGGCTGAAGCCAGATTCAGCGCTTCGGCCGGGTGAATTAAAACGATACGCAAGCCACTGCTTTGATGGCTGGACAGGCTTAAAAAATCACTTAATTCTCGAATCTGGGCCACAGAAATCTGTGTTTTTTTCTTCGTTTTCTTTGTAGATGCAATTTCATCTTCAGCATCAGTTTCCTGCTCTGGGCTCAGCAGGCGAAAATCGGGGTGGCTCTCATCATGAAACCAATGGCAGCTTGGGCATTTGCCACAGGCATGGCCTGCTTGATCTTTGTTTGAACACAATAAGGTTTGACTGAAACTCCGTGCAAAATCGTATTTACCTATACCCGCACGTCCATGCATCAAAAGTGCATGGGGTAACCGTCGGCTGTCCTGATTTAAATGCTGCCAAACTTTACTTTGCCAAGGATATATTCCAGTAGGATTATTCATATGAATTATATGGTTGCAATGATTTGTTGAACTGATTTAGCAACTTCTTCAAGCGGCCTATTGGCATCAATTATTCTGAATCTGGCAGGATTCTGGTGCGCACGTTCCAAATAGGCATTACGGATACGCGTAAAGAAATCTGCAGATTCACGCTCAAATTTATCCGGGCTGCGCGCCGTTGATAATCTTGCGACGCTGACTTCTACAGGCACATCAAACAAAAGTGTAATGTCTGGCTGCAAGTCTTCCTGCACCCAGCGTTCCAATATTTCGATTTTCGAAGCCAGCACACCCTTTGCCCCGCATTGATAGGCATAGGTCGCATCAGTAAATCGATCCGACAACACATAAGCACCTCTTTCAAGTGCCGGCGCTATCACATTGGCAATATGCTCGCGGCGTGCAGCAAACATCAATAATGTTTCCGTTTCCGCATGCATGGCATCATGCAGCAGCAATTCGCGTAACCGCTCGCCTAAAACCGTACCTCCAGGTTCGCGCGTAGAAACCACCTCGCGCCCTCCTGCCTGAAGTGCCGCTATGATACTTGGAATATGTGTGCTTTTACCTGCGCCATCCAAGCCCTCTAAAGTGATAAATTTGGCTGTCATGGATTTACTTCTTCAACTGGTATCGTACTACTGCACGATTATGCTCATCTAAGCTATTGGAAAATGCGTGGCTACCATCACCCTTCCCTACAAAATAAAGGGCTTTGGTTCCAGCCGGATGCAAAGCTGCGTCAATCGCCGCCATGCCTGGCATGGCGATAGGTGTGGGAGGTAAGCCATTGCGCGTGTAAGTATTGTACGGTGTATCCGCCATGAGGTCTTTTTTACGAATATTGCCATTAAACTGCGCACCCATCCCATAAATCACAGTAGGATCAGTTTGCAATCGCATCCCCAGGCGCAGCCTGTTGACAAAAACACCGGCAATCATTGGCCGCTCACTGGCCTTTCCTGTTTCTTTTTCGATAATGGATGCCATAGTCAGTGCTTGATAGCTATCTTTATAAGGCAAGTCTTTCGCCCGTGCCTGCCACGCCTTTTCCAATTTCTCTTGCATGGCATCGTAACTGATCTTTAACAGCGCAATATCCACAGTATTGCGGTCGAAATAAAAAGTATCGGGGAAAAACAGGCCCTCGGCAACTGTCCGATTGGAACCCAGTAGTTTTAAAATCTCCGCATCGGACAAATTTGCAATGCTTTGTTTCACAGCATCATTCTTGGCTAGCTTTTCTCGCATTTGCGCGAAAGTTCGCCCTTCAATGAAGGTGACACTACCTTGTGTAGTCTTGCCATGATTCAATGATAACAATAACTGATAGGGTGAAATATTTTTGTTAAGTGTGTAATTACCTGCCTGCAGGTACTGTTCTTTATTAAGCAACTTTGCAAGGAGTAAAAAACGCCAAGGTTCCCTTAATACGCCCTGGGCAACTAATTGATTAGCAATACTCCTAAGGCCGCTCTTGGGCTGAATAACAATTTCCTGGCTATTAGGCTGAAGTTTTAATGGTGAAACTGCATAGTAAGCTAACCAGGCGCTTAAAAGTAAAACACTTATTAAAGTCAGCAATACCCATCTTTTCATACGTTTAATCATTAGCGAACACGTTTCTTATTTTTAAAGCCAATTCTTGCTGTGGCCATACTTTATTAGCTATGCTACTTACTTGAAATACGCCGTATAGACTATTACAAATAATCACTTCATCGGCCTGCAGTAGTTGATCCAATGTTAATGGTTTTACTAGGACATTCAGTCCTAACACGTTACCCAAGCCGAGTATGCGTTGCCTTGTAATGCCAGCCACACCGCACTGGCTTAAATCCGGCGTAATTAACTGATTTTCAAATCGGGCGAATACATTACTCATCGTACATTCTATTACGTTGCCGGTTTGGTCTAAAAGCAGACCTTCGAATATAGAATCTTCACGCCATTCCATACGCGCCAGTACATTCTCAAGACGATTTAGATGTTTGATACCGGCAAGTTTAGGTTGTGCGCCTAATCGAAGTTCACACACATGCAATTGAACACCTTGCTGGTAATTCAAGTCTGCATAATGCGGCATAGCAGACTTGATAAGCACCCGAGTCGGTACAGTAACAGCAGGGGGCGCATATCCACGCTCCCCCTCCCCTCGAGTGATGATTATTTTAGCAACCTGAGATATACCCTCAGAAAACATATCCATTTCAAATAATTTTTGCAAATCACCCATTAGCAACTCTGCACTTGGGCACACAATACCTATTGCAGCACAATCTGCGACTAATTTTTGATAATGAAAAGGCCAATTTACAGGCAGCCCACTGCGCATCCGCATCGTGCGAAAAACACCATCTCCATAAGCAAACCCGCGATCATAGGCTGATATTGCCTGCTCGAAGCTTCCATTAATGAGATATGAATGATTGTGCGCCATAGACATAATTAAACCATAGCATCCTTGAATTAACCACCGAATTAGCTACCTAAATTGAATAACAAAAAAGCCCGCATGGTTTAGTTTGCGGGCCTTTTAAAATCTGGAAAATTAGCAAAAACTAAAATTCAAAATTTATATCTTTTTAAATACAAGACTGCCGTTAGTGCCACCAAAACCAAAATTATTTTTCAACGCATATTCAATTTTCATATCACGTGCGGTGTTGGCACAAAAATCCAAATCACATTCCGGATCCTGATTAAAAATGTTAATGGTTGGTGGAGAAATTTGATGATAGATTGAAAGCACTGTGAATACAGACTCCAAGCCACCAGCGCCGCCAAGCAAATGACCTGTCATGGATTTAGTGGAATTTACAACCAGTTTATAGGCATGATCACCAAATGCAGCTTTGATTGCATTCGTTTCATTTGAATCGCCCAACGGTGTAGAAGTACCATGTGCATTTACAAACTGCACTGCATCAGGATTAATTTTTGCATTTTGCATCGCATTGCGCATTGATCGGCGCGGACCATCCATATTGGGCGCTGTCATATGGTAGGCATCAGCACTCATGCCATAACCGCTAAGCTCGGCATAAATTTTCGCACCGCGTTTTTTGGCATGTTCATATTCTTCAAGCACCATAACACCTGAGCCTTCTCCTATCACAAAACCATCACGATCTTTATCCCAAGGACGGCTTGCGGTGGCTGGGTCGTCATTACGGGTAGAAAGTGCGCGTGACGCGGCAAAACCACCCACACTCAATCGCGTAATAGCAGCTTCTGCACCGCCTGCAATCATAACGTCTGCATCGCCATATTCAATCATGCGGGAGGCATCACCGATAGAATGAGTTCCGGTTGTACAAGCTGTCACAATGGCAACATTCGGGCCTTTAAAACCGAACATGATGGATAAGTTTCCAGAGATCATGTTGATAATGGTGCCGGGGATGAAGAATGGTGAAATTTTTCTCGGACCTGACGCTTGATAGAGTAAATCAGTATCTTCAATAAACTGCATGCCGCCAATACCTGAGCCGATAGAAACACCGATACGCTCAGCATTTTCTTCCGTAGCAACAATACCAGAGTCTTTTACCGCCTCAATTGCAGCAGCCAAGCCGTATTGAATGAAAGTATCCATCCGTCTGGCATCTTTTGCGGTAAGAAAATCTTCGACATTAAAGTCTTTTACTTCACCGGCAATAGTTGTAGTAAATGCACTCGCATCGAATTTGCTGATTTGTGTGATGCCGGATTTACCGGCAATAAGGTTATCCCAAGCAGTTTTTACACCAGTTCCGACAGGTGAAACAACGCCAAGACCCGTGACGACAACTCTACGTTTAGACATAAGGAAAGTCTCGAAGACAAGTTTTAAGAAACAAAAAGACGAAAAGCAGCAAGCTAAGTATGAGCTTGCTGCTTAAATATGAATTTATTTGAGGTTAGTATTGATGTAATCAATCGCTAATTGAACTGTAGTGATTTTTTCTGCTTCTTCATCAGGAATTTCGCAGTCAAATTCTTCTTCTAGCGCCATCACCAACTCAACTGTATCAAGTGAGTCAGCTCCTAAATCATCTACAAATGATGATGCATTTTTTACATCAGCTTCATTTGCACCTAGTTGTTCAGCAACAATTTTTTTAACGCGTTGTTCGATGTCAGACATCCAATTACCCCTTTTATAAAAAATAGCTTAATTCAGCTAAGACAGTATTCTACCAAAACTCAACAATAATACAAAAAACTTAATCAATACTTTAAAGACCTAAAGTCATCTTTAAAGACAAATAAGGCTATACCATTAACATGCCGCCATTAACGTGAATTGTTTCACCAGTAATATAAGCAGCACTGGGTGAGGCTAGAAATGCAACCGTAGCCGCAATCTCTTTTACGGAACCCAATCGCCCTACAGGAATGCGTGCAAGCATTTTAGTAGTAATATCCTCTGGCAATTCCGCCGTCATGTCCGTTTCAATAAATCCTGGCGCCACGCAGTTTACAGTAATACCACGACTACCAACTTCTGCGGCCAATGATTTTGTGAATCCTGTCATACCAGCTTTGGCTGCAGCATAATTGGTTTGCCCGGCGTTGCCCATATGTCCAACTACAGATGAAATGCTGATGATACGTCCTGCACGTGCCTTCATCATCGGGCGCAATACGGCCTGACTCATACGGTATACCGAAGTAAGATTTGTGCTTAAAACAGCATCCCAATCTTCATCCTTCATACGCATCAACAAAGTATCGCGTGTAATGCCAGCGTTATTGACCAGCACATTAACATCACCATATTTGTCGCTGATAGTTTTTAATATAGCTTCTATTTGCGCTGAATCATTTACGTTTAAGGCCAACCCCTCACCTTTGATACCTGAAGCGGCTAAAGTATCGGTAATAGATGAAGCACCGCTTTCCGATGTCGCTGTACCGATAACCGTTGCACCTTGCTTGCCCAACTCGATTGCAATGGCGGCACCAATGCCACGACTAGCACCAGTAATTAAAGCAATTTGTCCAGTTAACATAATGAACCCCTGAATATAGTAATTAAATTGTATTTTTGAGCTCAATCAAAGCATCATTGCTAGTCAATGCAATGCATGGCAACTCGGCCACAATGCGCTTGGTAAGACCAGCCAACACCTTACCAGGACCGCATTCAGCCGTTTGTGTAATGCCTTGTGCTGCAATTGCCTGCACCGTCTCCACCCAGCGTACCGGGCTATATAACTGGCGCACCAAAGCATCCTTGATTTTATCACCATCATTGTAGGACACCACATCCGCATTATGCAGCACCGGAATTTTTGGCGTATTGATAGTCACATTTTTTAAGTATTCTTCCAGCTTAACTGCCGCAGGCTTCATAAGCGCACAATGGGATGGTACGCTCACTGGCAAAGGCAACGCACGCTTGGCGCCTTTTGCTTTTGCAAGTTCCATTCCCCGCTCTACTGCTGCCTTGTTACCGGCAATGACTACCTGACCAGGTGAATTCAAGTTTACCGCTTCCAGCACCTCGGTTTGCGCTGCTTCTGCGCAAACAGCTCGCACGGTTTCATCATCCAGGCCCAATATCGCAGCCATGGCTCCAACGCCTGTAGGCACTGCATTTTGCATCACTTCCGCACGATAACGTACCAACGGCAAGGCATCTTTAAATGACAAAGCCCCGGATGCTACCAATGCCGTATATTCACCTAAGCTATGTCCGGCCAGAACAACAGGTAAACTGTTTGAAGTCGCATTCCATGCACGCCACGTGGCAACGCCAGCAGCCAGCATAATAGGTTGGGTGTTGGTGGTTTCATTGATATTTTCATTCGGCTCTGTGGCCATAGCCCAAAAATCCACACCCAGAACATCTGAGGCTTCATTGAAAGTATCGCGAATAATATTTGATTCACCAAAGCCCGCCATCATGCCGACAGATTGAGAACCTTGACCTGGAAAGAAAAAAGCAGCTTTCATAAACCTAATTCATATGATAAAAGTCGCATTATAACGTTAATCCTTTTACGATATAGCCTTTTGAATTCAACAACAGCTGAAAACTTTCACTTGCAAACCATTTGTATTCATTCACTCTAGCACTGTAAATCTCATCATTTTCCATACCATCCGGATCATTTTGATGGTTTGATTTATCTGGCATCGCAACATGACACATCATCAATGGGGTTTTTCCATGCAGTCCATCCAACCAGTTTTCCCATAAGTTTTTTAATTTACTATTTTCATCAAAATTGTATACCCCTGCAAAATCAGAGTTGGTATTTATGCCTATTTGACTGGCCATTTGTTGAAAATACTTCGCGCCTAATATTGAGATAATCATGGCCTTGTATCCACGCCAATGCTGTGCATGACATACGCGAAGCCATTGATTCTGCTGCAACCCCCAACCTTTCTTACTGATGATTGAGAACAGAGCATCCCGCACGATGGGAAGTTGGTGTACATGTTGATGACCATCAATAAAATCCGGCGAACGCCCGCAGGCTTCAGCAAACCGATCCCATTGCAATTCAATTATTTTTTCCAGCTTTTGTACACTCAGTTGCCGTGTATATGCAGAGTAAATCAGTTCCGGCAACTGATGGTAACATCCGAATTGATCGGTAAAATGTGAGGTTAAATCCAGGTGCAAACCAACTTGTACAGGCAGGTTTGTTAATTCCTTTGCCGATTGTGCCCAGCGCGGGGATAAAACCAATGCACTGGTACTGCTAATTATTTTACGCTCAGCCAAGTAAATAACGGCATCATCAATTGCCCTACTCTGCGCAAAATCATCAGCGTTAATACAAAGCTCTTTTAAGTCATTTGTGAGCAGATTCACGCGATGCAAACACCCAAAATTTTGAAAGAACAAATGTAAAAACGGCGACTAAAACCAATATTACCGTCAAAATTGGCAAATAAAATGTATCTCCAAACCACTTCAAGCCATAAAAATAAGCAATCTGATTAACCAAAAAACCTGTAGCGGCAATAGTAATAAATTGAACGAATGTTCTGGCAGTAAACTTTTCAGTTTGCCTGAAAGTTAATTGTGAGTGACCAAAATAACTCACATTCACTGCGCCTAAAAAGCCAATTACATTGGCTTGCAGCGGCGACAGGCTTTCCATATTGACCAGCAGCCAAACGATTGAAAGATGCACTAATGCGGCTGTGATACCAACAATAAGAAACATTGCCAATTCTTTTTTCAGGTGCATATTTAAGTTAGTCGTTATGAATATTGCTTTCGATGTTCTGACCGACTTCCTCAGCAATTAAATACAATGGCCTTCTTTTAACTTCTTCAAAGATATTACCCACATACTCGCCGATAACTCCCAACGCGAGTAATTCTATACCGGCAAAAAACATCATGCCGACTGCCAGTGTAGGCCAGCCAGGTACAGGATGATGCTCGACAAGATGTTCAATCAGTATCTCCGCACCTAAGCCAAAAGCAACGAGTGATATCAATAAACCAATAAAAGAAACCAATCTGAGCGGAAGAACAGAAAACCCTGTAATCCCAGTCAAAGCTAATTTTAAAAGCTTTAAAAAACTGAAACGGCTGCTGCCGGAATGCCGCTCCCGGGCGACGTATGGCACGGCGATTGAGCGATAACCAACCCAAGCATAAAGCCCTTTCATATAACGGCTACTTTCGGTAAGTAAATTAAGACTATTTACTGCTTTTCTATCAAGCAAACGAAAATCTCCGGCATTTGACGGGATATTAATGGAGGCAAAGCGCTCCATTAAACGGTAGTAAATTTTCTTGGCGAACTTAGTCAGGCGACTTTCATGCCGCTGTTCCTGCACGCCATACACAACCTCATACCCATCTAGCCACAACCGCATGAAAGTTAACAGTATCTCAGGTGGATGCTGTCCATCTGCATCCAACATAATGACAGCATCACCCTTGGCGCGATGTAAGCCAGCGGTTAATGCAGCCTCTTTACCAAAGTTACGTGACAGCCTTATATATTTTAAGCAATTAAATTCCTGCGTCAGCTGAGTAGCGATCAGTGTTGTGTCATCTGTACTGCCATCATCAATCAATAAAATTTCCAGACGACAATGTGGCAATAACAACTGGACTAGTTCGCTTATTGTTTGCCTGATGGAAGCAGCTTCATTAAAAGCCGGTATCACAATAGAAATGAATGGGAGTGGTCGCATAATACGTTTACTCAAGATTTGTCATTTGTAATCAATAGTGCATGAAATGCATTGATATCTAAAATCCTGCCCTGCCCATTGTGCTCCATTTTTCTGGCTAGCGCCGTACTCAATATGAGTAAATTATTGGGCACCACCAGAACCTCATTCAGCATTTTTGGATTTTCTATAATACGCACCTGGGCATTGGTATAATAACTTACAGAAAATTCATGACTGCCATATGAATAAAGCGGCATGTCTGGATATTTAACACTTGCCTCCTGCACTAATTTACGCGCAGATCTCTCCTCAGCCAACGGAGGTAACCAAATTAGCGCTGCAACCACCATTAATACCAGCCAGCAGGCAATTATGATTCTCATGATCTGCTTAAATCCAGGACCCAATACTGCCCATGAGGTTGCTACCAATATTGAAAAAGCAGGAAGTGCTGTTAACGTGTATGTCCAAATAATGTTGCGCGAAAAGGTAAAAAACAGTAGTGGCGCTAACACCCACGCCCAAAGCCATCTTTTGTCGACATCTAAAGACTGGTTCAATAATGGCCGGTCTTTTTTTAAATTATAAATAAAAATAGGCAACCATCCCGCTATAGACATTACCCAATATACCCAAATCATTCCAATAGCTGCACGGTGCGCAGTGCCGTACATATCACCTTTCCAGCCTGGATCGAGAAAGCGCTGAAAGTGCTCTCCAACTATAAAATACTTTATGAAACCTGGATAATAAATTTCTGCCGGAACATACCACGCCAGTACAATACCCAAAGAAACAAATACTCCGGGCCAAAACCATATTCTCTTAATGTGAGCAAACACAACTTCTTTTGGCATGAATAACCAAAAAAGCATCATTGGCAGCCCAATTAATGCCCAAGTTGCCAAGCCTTTTGCTATCGCCCCTACGCCTAGCATCAGCCATAACCCGAATTGATCGAATTTAAGGCTGTTTTTCATGTTTTTATTGTCAGGTTGAGCTTGGATGATTCGCCATAAAAACACCATGGCCCAAGTGACGACTGCAAGTTGTGTGGCATCGGTCATTACCGCACCGGCACTTATAAAGCCGATAGGTGCCGTCATGATAACAAATGACGCAAAAAGCCACTGACGATGGGATAGTTTAAAACTAGCGGCACCATACAAAAGTGCAAAACAAGACATTAAAACCAGAATTAACGATGGTAAGCGTAATGCCAATTCGTTATGGCCAAATGCGAGCCAGCTTCCTGCTGCAAACCATGTGGACAAAGGCGGCTTTGCAAAAAATGGCTCAGTTGGCGACATATGCGGCATGAGCCAGTAGTTGCCTGTAGCCGTTACGCGGGCTAATTCACCGTAACGGGCTTCCGTAGTATCTGTAAGGGGTAGGCTGTCCATCAAAAACAGCCGTAATACAATAACGAGAAAAAACAGAATTAACAAAAAATTAAAAGGCTTTGAAGCGGCACGGAACATAGATCTCATCCAATGAAATTGCATTTAAAATCAACAATACGCAAATTGTCGATATGTAGCTAAACTAAATGTAATGCCACTAAAATCTAATTAGTGCAGAACCCCAAGTGAATCCGCCGCCAAATGCTTCCATAAGTATAACGTCGCCGCGCTGTATACGCCCGTCACGCACGGCAGTATCCAGCGCCAGCGGAATTGATGCTGCCGAGGTATTGCCATGCTTATCTACTGTAACCACCACTTTATCAAGGCTCATATCCAGTTTTTTTGCTGTGGCTTGTAAAATACGAATATTAGCCTGATGCGGCACCAACCAGTCAACATCGCTTTTTTGCAAGCCATTGGCCGTTAAGGTTTCATCCACTATCTGGTCTAGCGTATTTACCGCCATCTTAAAAACTGCATTACCTTCCATTTTTACAGTTTTACCACCTTCTTGTTTCGAAACTCCAGTTGGCACATTTAACAATTTTTCATGGCGGCCATCCGCATGCAGATGCGTAGTAATAATGCCAGCCTCGTCTGAGGCTTGCAAAATAACCGCACCGGCACCATCGCCCCACAAGATGCAGTTGCTACGATCAGTCCAGTCGGTAATACGGGACATGGTTTCCGCACCGACGACCAATGCAGTTTTAACACTTCCCGTTTTAATCATGCTATCGGCTACGCCCAATGCGTATACAAAACCGCTACATACGGCCTGCACATCAAAAGCCGGGCAATTGTTTAGAATACCCAGCTGGCTTTGTATCAGGCATGCGGTACTAGGGAAAACGCGATCTGGGGTTGTAGTTGCAACTAAAATTAAATCGATATCCTGAGGATTAATATTTGCGGCTTCAATCGCTTTTCTTGCGGCAGCCACCCCTAAATCACTAGTAAATTCATTACTTGCTGCGATATGGCGCTCACGAATACCTGTTCTAGCGAAAATCCATTCATCGGTAGTATCTACCATGGTTTCCAGTTCGGCATTAGTGAGGATTTTAGCGGGCAAATAGCTGCCTGTGCCAGAGATTCTGGAAAATATCATTGTGTGTCCTGTGATTTTTCTACATTAGGAATTGGTCGGAAGTGTTCAATTTCAAGCTGCTCGGTAATACGGCGCAATACGCCACTACGCGCTTCTTCAATCGCCACATGGATTGCTGAGTAGAAGGCCAGCTGGTCTGCGCCGCCATGGCTTTTCACGACAATGCCACGTAAACCCAGAAAGCTCGCTCCGTTATAAAGACGGGGGTCCAGGCGCTTTTTAAAAGATTTAAGTACTGGCATCGCACAAAGCGCCATCAGTTTAGTCAGCCAATTGCGCTTAAATTCCTGTGTCAGGAACTTGCCCATCATATGGGCTAGACCTTCAGTTGTTTTTAGTGAAACATTGCCAACGAAACCATCACACACAACCAAATCTACCGTGCCTTTAAAAATATCATCACCTTCGACATTGCCGTAAAAATTTAAATGGCTGGCTTTTAACAATTCACCGGCCTGTTTTGCAACCTCATTACCTTTGATGTCTTCTGAGCCGATATTGAGCAAACCCACTGTCGGGCGCTCTTTATGTTCTACACAGCTCACCAGCATGGCACCCATAATTGCAAATTGATAAAGATGATCGGGGGTGCAGTCTGCATTGGCGCCCAAGTCCATCATATAAGTATTGCCTTTTTCGCTTGGCAACACCGAAGCGATGGCAGGACGATCAATTCCAGGCAAGGTTTTAAGCACAAATCTGGCTGTAGCCATCAGCGCGCCGGTATTACCGGCACTGATACATGCGTTAGCTTCTCCACTTTTGACTAAATTAATAGCCACGCGCATAGATGAATCTTTTTTATTTTTAAGCGCACTCTGGGGGGATTCATCCATTGTCACAACTTCACTTGCGTGATGAATGCGCAAACGCGCGCTTGTTGTTGTTTTTTGGGTCTTAAGTTCTGCTTCTATAGCATCACTCAAGCCAACCAAAACAATATTGAGCTGATCATCAGACTCCAGTGCTTTTAGTGCGGCAGGAACAGTAACGTGCGGTCCATGATCACCGCCCATTGCATCTATTGCGATAGTAATATCCATGATAGCTTTATACTTGAAATTTGAATGATAAGGTTTAATCAAATCACTTTAAGCCAATATTGGCAACACGACCATTATACTTGAGCCGTTAAAACATTAACGCCGCTCCAAGTGTTTGGAGCGGCGTTAAATGATTTCTAAACTACCTGTTAAATTCAATCTAAACCGTTACCGATATTGAATTTAATTGGAAAGAAAATTATTCGCCTTTTGATGGCAATACCTTACGACCACGATAGTAGCCGTTTGGGCTAACGTGATGACGTAAATGTGTCTCGCCAGTAGTTGGCTCGACTGCTAATGGTGGATTTGTCAAAAAATCATGTGAACGGTGCATGCCGCGCTTTGACGGTGTCTTTTTGTTTTGTTGAACTGCCATAATAAAACTCCAATAAAATGATTAAAACATCATCTCAATTACTTACAAACCGATGCAGTTAAATGAATAGCGCATCACTAATTTAAGATTACACAAATAACTAATTCGCAATAATAATATAAAACAAAGCTTTTGTCAGCCAAATTCGACTTTTTAAGATTTAATTAATCCCTTCAATACCGCAAAAGGGTTAGGTTTTTCGCCACTTTGCATAGGAGCTTGACCGCATTTACTCTCATGAGTAGGTGCAATCGGTAACGCCATAATAATCTCATCTTCAATAAGCGCAGCCACATCCATTGCCTGACTCGCTTCTTGCCAATCAAAATCATCATTATCTTCCACTTCAAGCATATCCGGATTATTAGTATTAACTTCACTAATCAGATAGTGAAAATCCAGGTTTAAACTAAGTGGCATTTGTTCCAGGCAACGCTGACAAAAGGTGGTTAAATTTGAACGCAAGGAAAGATGCAGGAAATGCTGACCAATTGCATTGGTTTCGCCATCTAACGTGAAATTAATGATGTCGCTTCCTTGTGTTGCATTTTTTGAGTTAGCGGGATTTCCTGTCTCAGGCGCTTGCGACTCCAATAATTCCGACAATCTGGGGCAATCTGCAAGCGACAGCGTACCCGTTAAGTGCTCATTTCTTTTAGCAAATGCAATGTTATCAATTAATAAAGTTTGGTTACTCATTTTAATATTCGTTATGTCTTAATGTTTAAATCTGGATACTGTGAATTTGGCACTTAAATTTTGCGCTGGGGATTTAGCTATCAACTAGCACATGCTACAATTACACGGCTTTTGTATTAAAATTTTAAGGTTTACTACGTGTTCAAAAAAATTCTAGTTGCTAATCGCGGTGAAATTGCAGTGCGTATTGTACGCGCTTGCTCAGAAATGGGCATCAAATCCGTTGCGATTTATTCAGATGCAGATCGTCAGGCTTTACATGTAAAAAAAGCCGATGAGGCCTACCATATTGGCACAGACCCGGTATCCGGCTACCTGAACGCACACAACATTGTAAACCTGGCTGTAGCAACAGGTTGCGATGCTCTGCATCCCGGCTACGGTTTTTTGTCTGAAAATCCTGAATTAGCTGAAATATGCGAGCGTCGTGGCGTTAAATTTATTGGGCCAAGTGCTGATGTAATACGTCAAATGGGCGACAAAATCCAGGCTCGAAATGCAATGACCAGTGCCGGCATTCCATGCACACCGGGTAGCGACGGCAACTTGAAAGACTTGAATGAAGCCGTCGTCCTTGCAAGCAAGATTGGCTATCCAGTTATGCTAAAAGCCACGAATGGCGGTGGCGGCCGTGGTATTCGCCGTTGTGACAATGAAAAAGAATTACTGAGCAATTATGACCGCGTGATCAGTGAGGCAAGTAAAGCTTTCGGTAAACCAGAAGTGTTTCTGGAAAAATGCGTCATATCCCCACGCCACATTGAAGTACAAGTGTTGGCCGACTCAGAGGGTAATGCTATCCATCTGTTTGAACGCGACTGCTCTATCCAGCGCCGCAATCAAAAATTGATTGAAATTGCGCCCTCCCCACAGCTAAGCCAGGCACAGCGCGATTATATTGGCGGTTTAGCGGTTAAGGCAGCTAAAGCTGTCGGTTATGAAAATGCAGGCACGGTAGAATTTCTATTAGACTCTGATAACACTTTTTACTTTATGGAAATGAACACCCGTTTACAAGTTGAGCATACGGTGACGGAAACCATTACAGGTATTGATATCGTTCAAGAACAAATTCGCATTGCCTACGGCTTGCCGTTACAATACAAACAAAGTGACGTGCAATTCCGTGGCTATGCCATGGAGTTCCGTATCAATGCTGAAGATCCGAAAAACGGCTTTTTACCAAGTTTTGGCAAAATCACCCGTTACTATGCGCCAGGCGGCCCAGGTGTGCGTATGGATG
>JBAQME010000093.1:0-1649 GCA_049302535.1 Methylotenera sp. | reverse complement strand
ACGGCATTGTGCAAGAGGTAGTACTGGCAACCAATTACACCGTTGAAGGCGATGCAACCGCACATTACATCAGCGAGTTACTACGCGCACGCGGCATCAAGGTCAGCCGCATCGCACGCGGCATGCCCATGGGCGGCGAAATTGAATATGTAGACAGCGGCACCCTGGCACAAGCGATGCTGGAACGCAGAAGCGTCTAAATACTAAACAAGCAGCAGATAATATCGCGTCAAGCCGAACACGGCGCACAAACCTACCAACTTAATAATACTCAAGTTTTTTCTCACCAGTAGCCATAAAACCAATATTGCCAATGTCATGGCTGTTAAATCCGGTTTGTCATACATCAGCTCAGGGAAAAATACATGCCGAGCAAAAAACAATGCCAAACTCAGAATCACCCCCACCACGGCGGCAGTTATTCCGGTCAATGGTGCAGATAATTTCAAATTATTCTGTGTGGATTCAATAAGTGGCGCACCCACAAAAATAAATAAGAACGATGGCAAAAATGTAAAAAAAGTCACAACACCGGCAGCCGCCACGCCCGATAACAATAGGTAATCACTACCGAATACTGACTGCGTCCACCCCCCAACAAATCCTACAAAAGCAACAACCATAATCAGCGGGCCTGGAGTGGTTTCACCCAGTGCCAAACCATCGATCATCTGATGCGGCGTAAGCCAATGATAATGTTCAACAGCACCCTGATACACATATGGCAGCACTGCGTATGCCCCGCCGAACGTCAGCAGGGCGGCTTTGGTAAAGAACCAGGCCATTTGCGTCAGAACTGATTGCCAGCCATATATTAATGTCAGCGCCACCATAGCAATCAGCCAGATTGCCATACCCAGCCCTAAATACCTGAACATCTTCTTGAAACTGAATTTTGCATGTGTTGGTGAAGGCGTATCGTCATCAATTAGCGCTTTTACATGATGTTTACTACTACTCTGATGCGCTTTAATCACATTAAATTGCTGGGGAAAATAATGGTGCCCCACCAAGCCTAGCAAGGCTGCCACAAGAATAATCAAAGGAAATGGCAAATCAAACCGGGCAATCGCTATGAATGCAAACAAGGCAATGCCCCAAAGCATTTTATTCTTAAGTACCCGTGTACCAATCCGATACGCTGCAAACAGCACAATCGCAACGACAGCTGGTTTAATGCCATAGAGCATTGCAGCAACCTGCGGCAAACTTCCAAAGCGCATATAAACCCAGCTCAGCACTATTAAAATGAGCAATGAAGGCAATACAAATAACCCGCCGGCAATGATTCCACCCCAAGTGCGGTGCATCAGCCAGCCAATGTAAGTGGCTAATTGTTGTGCTTCAGGTCCAGGCAAGACCATGCAGTAATTCAATGCGTGTAAAAATCGCTTGTCCGAAATCCAGCGTTTTTTTTCCACCAAATCCTGATGCATCATCGCAATTTGCCCGGCAGGGCCACCGAAGCTCAACAAGCCAAGTTTGAACCAATAACTTACTGCTTCCCGCAGTGTAGGCGGGCTTAACGCAATATCTGACGATTCATTGCGATCAGTATCAGCCATTAAATAGCCCCAGCAATTCCAAAGGCGCATTAACCAATGCATCTGCACCCCACTCTGCCGGCTGGTCGTCCACGCCTAAGTATC
>JBAQME010000092.1:0-3631 GCA_049302535.1 Methylotenera sp. | reverse complement strand
AGGCGAAAAACGAGTTGAGTGCCTACCCATTCGTCCTTGCGCGTAAGCTGGTCGGCGTCGATGTGTGCTCCCGTGCAGAGCCAGCGCACTTCGCGGTCCGGCTCCAGCCGTTCGATGCGCATCTCTTTATGGGTACGTCCGAAGCGAAAGTGAATCATGCCGCTTACCTCGGCCGTGACGTCACAATCCTGAGTCCACCAGCCACGCAGGCCTTCGGCTGTAGTGAGTGCGGCATAAACCGTGGCGGGGTTTGCCTTGACAATAAAACTCTGCTTGTAGTGGTTCATAAGATGCTCCTTTATGCAACTAAAGGGTTGCATGTAAAAGTATGGAGCTATTTTCCAAAAAATGCAACTGTTTTGTTGTGTTATATTTTTGAGCCTGCCAGCGTGAGGCGATTTAGTTCTTATGCATTTGCGCCTGGCATCGCTCCGCCAGCAAGAGTTATTAGCCCGTAACGGACAGTTTGAATGATTTTTGTCAGGATAGACTTGAAGTGGCTTATTTGAAATAAGCTTTAGTGACGTACTGTGACAGCATTCGCTCAGTGTTGAAGAATGACGCGTTGAGTGCGATGCAATGACGAATTATTTCTGTATAACGATCCAGTTCGTTGTAGAACATCGGCAAGATGATCATCTCCAGTTTGTCGTATAGTGCGTGAGCATCGTCGGCTCGGCTATCCGGACCTTCCAAGCTGGTATTTTTGTACCCGCCGATTGCCCATCCAGTCACGCCCTCGATACAGCCTTCACCCCACCATCCATCCAGTATGCTTAAAGAAGGGACGCCATTGACTGCAGCCTTCATGCCGCTGGTGCCTGATGCTTCGAGAGGGGGCTGCGGTGTGTTAAGCCAAAGGTCTACGCCAGAGGTAATCAGTTTCGCCAGATTTATGTCGTAATTCTCAAGATAGACTATTTTAATTTTTCCTTTAAGCGTGTTCTTGATTTGGTGGATGCGTTGTATGACTTCTTTCCCCGGCTTATCCTGAGGGTGAGCCTTGCCCGCATAGATGAGTTGTATCGGGCCAACATTTTTTGCTATTTCGATCAGTCTCGCCGTATCCCAGAACAATAGTTCTGCACGTTTGTAAACAGCTGCTCGTCTGGCGAAACCAATGGTGAATACATCAGGTTCAAAACCAATATTGGTAGTTTTGTTAACATGATCAATGAGATTCTTTTTTGCCTGATTGTGAGCTGTCAAAATATGCCGTTTAGGGATGTTGAGCGCGTAACGCAGGCTCGAGTTATCTTCGCGCCAGCCCGGAATATATTCATCAAACATCTTGGCGACGGGAGGTGATGCCCAGGTGGCTGCATGCACGCCGTTTGTGATTGAATGAATGTCGTACTTGGCGAACATCTGCCGTGATACTTGTCCATGGATTTTCGCTACCCCGTTAATGTAGTGGCTGTTGTCGAGTGCAAGGTAAGTCATGTTTAGCTCGTGGTTAGGGAAAAATTCCTGTTCACGATCAACAAATACCTCTTTATAGCCGGTTATCACTTTATGCACTAGATCCAGGGGGAATTTGTCTTGGCCGGCAGGTACGGGTGTGTGGGTCGTGAAAATGCACATAGGTTTGACCAGATGCACTATCTCAGGCGTGATTATGTGCGGTGTTTGATCATAGGTCATATCCCAGGCTTGCTTGGACAGTTCATATGCAAGCTCTAAAGTCAGCAGCGCAGCATGCCCTTCGTTCATGTGAAAACGCCTGATTTCGCTGTAGCCTAGCGCACGCAGCATCCGTACTCCGCCAATCCCCAGAACCGACTCCTGGCAAAGCCGATAATGCAAATCGCCGCCATAAAGATAGTCTGTGATGGTCCGATCCGGCGCAGCGTTCTGCTCGAGATCTGTATCCAGAAAATAAACCGGCACAGTATGGCCACCAACACCTTTGACTTCGTGCTTCCACGCTCTCACCATGACTTGCCGGCCTTCGATCTCAATAGAACACTGAGGCTTCATTTCCTGCAGATGCTCTGCTACCGGCCATGTAACATATTCTTCGTTTTGCCAGCCTGAAGCATCGAGGTGCTGGCGGAAATAGCCCTTGCGATAGAGTAAGGTCACGACAACCATCGGGATGCCCTGATCGGCGGCGGAGCGCACGGTGTCACCAGCCAAGATGCCCAGGCCGCCTGAATAGGTTGGTATGGATTCATCCAACCCGATCTCCATGGTGAAATACCCGATGTATTCTCTGCCATCCATGATTTATCAGTGAGAAGACGTTTATTGAACCGACAGCAGCTTTGCTATTTTTGCGACGTGCTGCCCCTGAAAGAGGGCAATGTCGAGTTCGTTTTTACTCGGCATGCGCTTGCCATCTACACCAGCGAGGGTTGAAGAACCATATGGCGAGCCACCGGATATTTCCGACATGACCATGAGCCCTTTGCAGGAATATGGCACGCCGACTATTACCATGCCATGGTGCAGCAAAGTCGAGTGGAAAGAGGTAATGGTTGTTTCTTGTCCGCCGTGCTGGGTGCTGGTGCTGGTGAACACGCTGCCGACCTTACCGATCAAAGCACCGTCCATCCATAACTTGCCAGTTTGATCTAGAAAATTGCGCATTTGGGTGGCCATATTACCGAACCGGGTCGGCGTGCCAAAAATGATTGCGTCGTAGTTTGTTAATTCATCGGGGGTTGCGATGGAAGCCTTCTGGTCCAACTTTACACCCAAAGCACGCGCCCGGTCTTCTGGAATTATTTCCGGCACACGCTTAATCACGGCTTCTACGCCATCCACCAAGCGCACACCTTCGGCTATGGCTTCCGCCATTCTTTCAATATGCCCATACATGCTGTAATACAAGACGAGTACTTTTGCCATGACAGCCTCCTCTAGTTTAAAAACTAACGGCATCAAAAAGCTGGCTCATCCAACATTTCAGCAGAAATGATGAAGTGTCAGGATTTAATACTACACTCTTACATAAAAAATCACCAACAGCTTTTTCGAGCTATTCATAGGATTTTGGGGATATTTCAAAGTAATAATGAATCAGGAAATTGATAGCGCAAATCGATATTACTTTAAGCCTTGAGTAATACGATCACTGCGCCGCTGCCGCCATCGTTTTTACGTGCCTGCGCATAGGCAATGACTTCATCGCGCTGCATTAGCCAGCCGCGCAATTTGTGTTTAAGCACCGGTTCGCGGTTGCGTGAACCCAAGCCCTTGCCATGCACGATGCGCACGCAGCGCAGCCCGCGCTTTTTACAGTCGTTCAGGAAAGTCGCCACATACAGCCGCGCTTCGTCAGAAATCAAGCCATGCAGATCAATCGCGGCTTGTACTACCCAATGTCCGCGGCGTAATTTGCTTAATATATCCGGTGAATGTCCGTCACGCAGATAGAGCAATTCCTCGCCGGTTTCCAGTTCATGCGCAGGGATGTAATGATCGGATAATGAATCAGCCAAAGCCTGCTGTTCATCCAGAATGAATTGTTTGGGGATAGGTTTGGGTTTTTTAGGTGGATGATGTAAACGCGCGTGTTTTACCTCATTTGGTAGAGGGCGTGCGTCCTTTACTGCTTGCAGAAACAAATCTTCTACTTCGGCAGGCTCTATGCTTTTAGCTGCCGGTATAGCAGGCTCTGCCTTGA
>JBAQME010000091.1:0-10281 GCA_049302535.1 Methylotenera sp. | reverse complement strand
ATCGCTTTGGCTGAGCCTGTAGATCTGGCAACCGACTTTAGCGTAACAGCCAACCAGCCAGCTGTTGCCGCTAACGTAAAACTCAAAGGTAATTTTTTAGCAGATACCGAAAACAAACACTTTTCTGCCAAAGGTTTAGATGCCGCCATTAACGGTGATTTGCTTGGCGGCAAGGGCGTTGCCATTACCGCCAGCGGTGATGTGGATGCCAAACCTGAAACACGCGAATTCCTGATTGATAGCCTGAAACTGGCGGCATCAGGACAATTCAGCGGTGCAAAACTCACCATAGACTTAAACGCCCCTCAATTAATTGCGCAAAAAGACGAGGTCACAGGTAAAAAAGTGACGGTGAGTCTGGCTCAAGACAAAGCTGGGGATACTTTCAAGGCAAACCTGGTCTTGGCTGACATCAAGGGCTCACCCAAAGCACTGCAAAGCAGCGGCATCACAGGTGACATTGCCGGCACGCAAGGCAAGCGCTCAATCAACGGTAAATTCTCTTCGCCATTTCAGGGCAACCTTGAAAGCCTGGTTTTCGATTTACCCAAACTGGCCGGTAATGTAGATATCAAAGACCCGGCAATACCTAACGGTGCGGCAAAAGTAAACTTTATCCTGAGCTTGCATACTGATGCCAAACAAGAGCAGGTAAACAGCAAATTCAATTTAAATGTTGATGCAACCAAACTCAATGGCGATGTTGCCGTCGCCGGCTTTAAAAGGCCTGACGTTAAATTCAATATCAGTGCGGACACATTGGACTTGAATAAGCTGTTAGGCAGCAGCAGTAAACCTAAGAAAGCCGAGCCTGCCAGCGACAAACCAGCTGATTTGTCCGCACTAAAAAACATCCTGCTGGACGGAAAAATCAACATCGGCAATTTAATCTATGACAAGTATCGGTTATCCGGCCTTAACGTGAATGTAAAAGCCGACGGCGAGAAACTGGCTTTATCCGGCCTCAACGTAAAACTTGATGACAGCAAAATCAAGGGCAATTTAGGCATTAGCCACTTTGCCAAGCCACTTTACACCTTTGATATTGATATTGACCAAGTCGATGCAGATAGATACGTCAGCAGCACACCCGCTGAAAGCAAGGCCGCCAGCAAAGCGAGTGATAAACCACTTGATTTAAGCGCGCTCAAAGCTTTAAATGCAGATGGCTCTTTACGTGTCGGCAACCTCAAATACGGCAAAATCAAAGCCTCGAATGTGCGTATCGACTTAAAGGCAGATGGCCAAAAGCTGAGCTTAAACCCGCTCGCAGCAAAAGTGGATGACAGCCAGGTTAACGCCAACGTAGGGATTACCCGTTTTAATGACCCGATTTACAGCTTTAATGTGAATGTCGATAAATTGGACGCTGACAAATACATCACAAAAAGTGACAAACCTGCTGCGAAAGAAGCTGGTGACAAGCCGATTGATCTGAGCGCATTAAAAAAGCTGAATGCAAGCGGCGAAGCCAAAATCGGCTGGCTTAAGCTTGCCAACGTCAAAACACAGAATGTAAATATCGGCTTAAAAACCGCTGATGGCATTGCTACCGTGTCTCCATTTTCTGCCAATTTGTATCAAGGCAGCATGAATGGCTTACTTAAAGTTGATGCCCGCAGCACGCCCAGCATCAGCTTCAAGCAGGACATGAAAGGTATTGCCATCGGTCCTTTGCTGGTGGATGCAATCAACAACGACATGCTGGACGGCAAAGGTACGCTCAACGTAGATGTAACGACATCGGGCAATAGCGTCAACGCACTGAAAAAGGCGCTGACAGGCAAAGCCGCAGTCAACCTTGTTGATGGCGCCATTAAAGGGATCGATATCCCGGGAACAATTCGCGACATCAAGTCGAAGGTCAATGTATTCAAAGACAAAAGCAGCATCGGTGCCGACCAAACCAAAAAAACAGATTTCAGCGAGCTTACAGCATCATTTGATATTAAAAATGGCGTGGCACATAACGAAGACCTCGCCATGAAAGCCCCTATTCTGCGTCTAGGGAAAGGCGATAGCCGCGGCGATATTGATATTGGCAATGAAACGATTAATTACCTTGCCAAACCAACTGTCGTTAAATCATTAAAAGGGCAGGGTGGTGCTGATTTGGATTCCTTAGCCGGCCTTAGCATCCCGGTAAAAATCACCGGTACATTTTCCGCACCTAAATACGGCATGGACTTCGCGGCTATTGGTGTTGCGCTCGCAAAATCCAATCTGCTAGACAAAGTGGGCGGGGATAAAGGCACTGCGGTTAAAGAACTGATTGGTGGCGGCGACAAAGTTGACGCCCTGAAAGGTTTACTTGGCAAGAAAAAACCTGCTGAAACTACTGCACCAGCAGCTGCGGAACCTGCAGCCCCTAATGCCGCACCGCCAGCGCCCGCACCCGCTGAAGCGCCAAAATCTGCTGAAGAAATAGCCAAAGAAAAGGCTCAACAAAAACTTAAAAAGCTGCTTAAATTTTAAGTAATTCCAAGTTTTAAGCAGCCCTTCTACCAGCTGCCGTTATCAGTTTTGATTAGCGGCAGTTTTTCTTCAGTTGTCCCGGCGCTGTACCGCTGTGTCCCGGGCCTTCGCCACAACGTTTATCGTGGCCAGGCGGCACCACTTTACATCCGGATAAAAGGGTTAGCGCAACAAATGCCATGATTAAAACATTTTTCATTCTACAATCCTCGTAATTTAACTTCGATATAATCCGCCATTATATTAAAAAACAAATGAAAGCCCTATGACTGATTTCTCAAGCCGCCTGATCACATGGCAAAAGCAATATGGCCGCCATGATTTGCCTTGGCAAAACACGGCTGACCCTTATGCAATCTGGGTGTCAGAAATCATGTTGCAGCAAACGCAGGTATCTGCAGTCATTGGTTATTACAGTAAGTTCATGCAGCGATTTCCTGACATTGCGGCACTCGCGAATGCGACTCAGGATGAAGTATTACAACACTGGAGCGGGCTAGGGTACTACTCAAGGGCTCGCAATTTACACAATGCGGCGCAAACCATCATGGATGAGCATAACGGCGAGTTTCCGCAAGACTTTGAGACTATTCAAACACTGTCCGGAATTGGCCGCTCTACCGCCGCCGCAATCGCTTCATTCGCATTTAACCAGGTGCAAACCATACTTGATGGTAATGTAAAGCGTGTGCTGACGCGGTATTTTGCGATTGAAGGCTGGCCTGGTACTCCAAAAATCGAGAAAGAACTATGGTCGCTCGCGGATACCTTGTTACCGCAAGCAGACATGGTGGCCTACACCCAAGGTCTCATGGATTTGGGCGCCACGCTTTGCACCAGAAGCAAACCACAATGCCAGCTATGCCCATTGCGTGAAACCTGCAGGGCATATCAGGAACATCGCGTCCACCAGCTGCCAACGCCAAAACCGCGTAAAGCGACGCCTGAAAAACACACCACGATGATAATACTGCTGCAAGGTGATACAGTCATGCTTGAAAAACGTCCGCCAACAGGCATTTGGGGCGGTTTATGGAGCTTTCCTGAAGCAGATGATAATGATGATTATGCAACTGTCGCACAGCAGCGATTTGGCATGAGTGGTCGCTTAAAACAACCATTACCCGCGCTGAGCCACGCTTTTACGCATTTTAAGCTGCATATCAAACCACAACCGTTGGAAGTTACTGCCCACAATTCCAAGGTTAACGAAGCCGGTCACATCTGGCTTAGCATTGAGGATGCGATTGGTGCGGCAATTCCTACGCCTGTGCGCAAAATACTGCAGTCTTTACAGAACCTCCATACCTAAGCTGCCTGCTTTGTTGCACAATATAAAAAACAACCACCTTGCTGAATCGGTTTGCGAGGGGTAGCATAGGACTTAATGGACAACCAAACGGAATTTAGTTTTTAAACAATTGTCATAACGGCACCCGTTATCAATAATAAAAAGGAGAATTTCAATGAGTACTGACAACTTACCAGCAGGTACAGACGTAACGAAAGAGCAGTTAATTGCCGATTTCAAAGTAGTCATCGCCGATGCAGAAGCGCTTATCAAGGCCACAGCCAGTCAGGGTGGGGTAGCAGTTACAAACTTGCGTGCCAAAGCTGAAGAATCCCTCGCAGTAGCAAAAGTAAAAATTGCTGATGCACAGGATGCACTAGCAGAAAGAGGCAGAATAGCCGCTAAAGCAACCGATGATTATGTACATGAAAAACCATGGCACGCTGTCGGCATCGCCGCTGGTGTTGGCCTTGTTGTCGGCCTGCTTATCGGGCGGCGCTAGATTCAAATGCCGGATACAGCTAATCAGTCTGGAGAGGGCCTGTTCACCTCCCTCAAAAACCTAACCGTCACGCTGATTGCGATTATTCATACTCGCCTTGAGCTTCTAAGTACTGATCTGGAAGAAGGGCGAGAACGCTTTATATCGTTATTGGCGATGATTTTTGTCGCACTTTTTTGTCTTTGCTTTGGTGCTGTATTGCTCACTATTCTGATCGTGGTTGTGTTCTGGGACACATACCGTTTATTAGCGCTGGGTTCCCTCACCGGACTTTTTATAATATCCGGTGCGGTATTGGGTGCGCTTGCAGTCCGCGCGCTAAAATCCATGCCAAGAATGTTTGAAGCCAGCTTGGCCGAATTAATCAAAGACCATCAAGAAATCGACACCGATCTTTGAATAAATCAGGAGCCACCAGTGAATGAAAAATTAGCCGCACTCGCTGAGCGTCGCCAAAGACTTATTTACAAAGCCGCGTCACAGCGCATTGCGCTGGCAAACAACATGGCACCGCTACGCAAGCCTTTAATCATGGCTGATCGCGGCCTGCAAGTCGCACGTTATTTCAAACAGCATCCTGTTTTAATGTTTAGTGTTACAACCATATCAGGAGCTTTGATGCGCAAACTGCACATAGCCCGCTTCAGTGCACTGTTACAAACCGGCTGGTCAGTATTCCAGTTAGTGCGCGATGTCCGCCAGTCATTACGGAAAGATTGACTGCTTTAGATACTTTCCCCAATCAACACTCACCAATAAAAAAAGCGGCGCTAAGATTGTTTCCTTAGGCCGCTTTTTTATTCTCTAAACTGCGAATACTACAAAAATCAATTTAATTATCACATTAAGACCGAGATGCGAAACAAGGCGAAGACAGTGCTATAGCACAGCAAGCCGAAGTTGACAAAGTATCGGCTTAATGTGGAATTAAATTTACTTTTGATCCCACGAATCTTCCCACATACAGTGTTTAATCTTATGACGGTTTGCAATCAATTCATCAATTGACGGCTCATCGTTCAATGCACGTTTGATCGCCAATTTAGTAGCGTCGTAGTTGTTTTTGTACATGTCAGCTTTGTCCAATGTGCCTTCTTTTTCTAGCGCGATACAGCCTGGATCAATCCACACCAGGCTGATGATGCATAGATCATTCACTGAGTCTTTAGGAATAATGCCTTCGATCACGCAATCAAGAATCGCATCAGCTGTAGCCGCTTGTACTACACCACCGAACAAACCTACATCCGTACTACCCTTCAATGTCACTTTTGGCACCATCATACATGCCGGGCGCACTAACTGGTTGATGTCACGTACTGCGAACATCGCTGTGTGGCCTTTACTTTGTGCCATCAAGTTGGCAAACGCCTGGCCTACCGGGCCATCAACTGAACCGATTAAAATTTCCGGCATCGCCGCGGTTACATCTTTACCTTCGCTGTAAACGGTAGCTTCACCAGCTTTAAAAATGATTTTTGACATGATAAATCCTTGAGAGAATGGAAAAATTTGAATCTGACGTTTAAGCTATTGAGCTTAAATTCTATAAGGCGAGATTTTATAGAATAGCCCCACTTTAAGCAATTTACAAAAAATTAGAACTGATACTGTTCCATCAGAATTTACCGTTAAATGAGTATATTGAAATATATGTTTGGCGACCCCAATTACAAGATAGCTTCTTATTAAACAGGAATTCCAATGAGCGACCCTTTGCATCTCGTTTGCCCGCACTGCCAGTCTGTTAACCGGGTGCCGGCAGCACGCCTTGCCCAAAATCCCAATTGCGGCAAATGTCATCAACCGATCTTCAACGGTCACCCGCTAGAGCTAACCGCAGCCACGTTCAGTAAACATATCAATCAAAACGATATTCCGGTGCTGATAGATTTCTGGGCACCTTGGTGTGGCCCATGCAAGATGATGGCACCGGCTTTTGTTCAGGCGGCAGGGATGATGGAGTCGCGTGTATGCTTTGCCAAAGTGAATACGGATGTTGAACAGGCTTTAGGCAATCAATATGCCATTCGCAGCATTCCTACTCTGGCATTGTTTGCCGGTGGTAAAGAAATCGCGCGCCAAGCAGGCGCAATGGGCGCCCATGATATCGTCAGATGGGTGAATGCTAATATCTAGTTATTAAATCTCTTAACATTCACTTTAAGTGCATATCTACATGCAAAATATCCGCATCTAAATACGGTTCACTGCATACTTCAAACCCTGATTTTTCATAAAAGGGTATCGCATGCACCTGTGCTGAAAGCGTAATGTTCTGTATATTTTGCTGTCGGCATAACGCAACGGCCTTGTTGAGCAAAGCACTGCCAACGCCTGAGCCACGCCATGGCTTTAACACTGCCATACGCCCTATACTGCCATCGCCCGGCAATCTGGCGCAGCCTATCGCTTTGCCTGTATTGCTCAATGCCAATAGATGCTGCGCTGTTTCGTCTAAACCATCCCATTCCAGTTCAACCGGCACATGCTGCTCTTTAATAAACACCTCTTCACGTACTGTTTTCAATGGCGCAGAATGCGTTTGCCAACTTACGACTTGAATAACGAAATTATCTTTCAAACCGGCTCCACTCAATTAAATTGCCACTTGCAGGCTATAACAGTAACAGGCATTATGCGTGTTTGTCTTTTCAGTTAATTTAACTAAATTTAAGGTTTTATATGCAAAAATATTTAGCAACCGCTGCACGTATTCTGCTTTCACAAATTTTTCTGGTTCAAGTCGTCGCACTCGTGATCAGCTTTATGAACAATCCTACAGGCTATCAGGATTACCAGGCTGGCCTTGGCAGCATGGGTTTGCCGGGCATTTTTGCACCATTGATTATTTTCATTAACCTGGTGGGCGGTCTGGCATTGCTACTGGGTTATAAAACCAAAGCCTTTGCCTTGATAATGGCGATTTATATTGTAACTCTCATCTTTTTACTCAAACTGCCGCTGCTGCAATATTTAGCTATTGCCGGCGGCTTATTGCTATTGCACACAAACCCAAGTACCCCTTGCAGCCTGGATAATTTAAAAAAATAAGTGGTTACTGATAAAAAAGCGGCGTTAAGAAAATAATCTTAACACCGCTTTTTTATTCCCACTCCAGCGCCGGGTAAATTGTATTTACATTGCGCCGATTGGCGATTTCAAACAATACCCATTTGTCTTTTTCACCCGCCGCGGCAGTATCCATCGCTTTTTCCATACCTTCATTTTTCTTGATACTGGCGCGAACATCCGTTAATAACAGATTCAAATAACGCTGCGCGTCAGATAATGCAGCAACCCAATCTTTAGTCACCGGCCCGTGTCCTGGTACCACTTGTGTTGCAGGGCTGGCTTTGAGCTTTTCAATTTCGGCGATCAAGCCCTTGATATCGCCTTCTACCACCGGAGTGCGCTGTATAAACAACAAATCGCCGGTAAATAATGTGCTGGATTTAACATCTATCAATGACACATCGGTATTGGTATGTGCCACGGGATGCGCAGTCAAAGTGAGTTTTCTATCACCTAGATCCAGTTCCAGCGTATTTTTCACGATCAGCGTAGGTTTAACCAGCTCGCTGCCGATTGCATCTTCATGCAGCAGCTTTGTATTCAATTTCGCGTATTGTTCGCGGCGCAGCTCCATGGTGTTTGCCAATTTTTCATGGCCGACAAAAACCGGCTCAGCCTCATGTGAGTTACTTGTTAAAAATGCCGCGTTACCGTACACGTGGTCCGGATGGACATGGGTATTGATGACATACAATACCGGCAGTGACGTAACCTTGCGGATAGCCGCACGTAACTGATTGCCCACTTTCAGGCTGCCGCCTGTGTCTATTACCGCCACGCCTTTACTGCCCACCACAAAGCTGATGTTGCAGATATCGCCTTGATAGCCGGCATCTATATCCAGATGCTTACCATGGTGCACGTAAATACCGTCAGCCACTTTTTCTATTGCAAAATCCGCCTGACTTGTCTGGGCAGCTGCGTGGCTTGAATTGATACTGCTACAGCCAATCAGGCATAGCATACTCATGGTTATCATTAAAATACGCATAAATTATTCCTTGAATTATTGATACAGATTAAAATGAGTTGGTTTTATGCAATTATTTTCTGTGACACTAGTCACAGATAACTTGGTCACAAGTACTTGTGTCACATACATTAAGATTTAATCTCATCAGGATATTACTATGAATCAACCCTCAACACGCTATACAAAAACTGCTATTGTTTTGCACGGACTGATTGCGCTTGGCATTTTCGCCATGTTTGCACTAGGCTGGTATATGAGCGAACTGCCTAAAGAAGCCCCCAAACAATCAGCTTTTGATTTATTTGATCTGGGTATTTATACCTGGCAACTTGCTGAGGGAGTCAGCCCCAGGAACTTCTACTTTAATTTGCATAAATCTGTTGGCGTGACCTTATTAGCACTTATTGCATTCCGTGTTCTCTGGCGAATCACGCATCGCCCTCCAGCCATGCTAAGTTCTTACAAGGCTTGGGAAAGAAAGCTCGCAACCGGCACGCACCATTTGTTATATCTGCTCATGGTAGCAGTACCTGTCAGCGGTTTAATCATGGCTGCCAGCAGCAAATATGGCGTTAAATGGTTCGGCATTAATTTTATTGCCGGGTTAGACAATAAAGGCCTGCGCGAACTGTTCCAGGAGGTGCATGAAGTCGTTGGCGTCATATTATTAGCACTCATTATCCTGCATATTGTTGGCGCGCTAAAACATAAATTTATCGACAAAGATGAAACGATGAAACGTATGTCTTTGAGATAGCTGTTGAATAAAAGTTGAGTAATAAAAAAGCCCGCTATGCGGGCTTTTTTATTACCGGTGATACTGTTTACTATGTTCTCTCACCGCATTCAGCATCGCTGCCGCGTTCTCTGGCGCCGTCCATTGCGTAATGCCGTGGCCCAAGTTAAACACATGACCATGACCATGACCATAACTGGCAAGCACCTTCGCCACCTCTTTCTCAATCGCTTCCGGCGTTGAAAGCAGAATGGCCGGGTCCAGGTTACCTTGTAGTGCAACTTTAGCGCCTACGCGTTGGCGCGCACTGCCAATATCTATGGCCCAATCCAGTCCTAACGCATCCGCACCAATCTCAGCCTGTGCTTCCAGCCACAACCCACCGCCTTTGGTGAAAACGATACTGGGTACTTTACGGCCTTCACTGTTTTTGGTTAAGCCATCTACAATCTTTTGCATGTACTTCAGTGAAAACTCGAGATAGGCATCATGTGACAGCGCACCGCCCCAAGAGTCAAATATCATCACAGCTTGCGCACCTGCGGCAATTTGCGCATTCAGGTATTGAATCACGGTTTGCGCCGTAATATCCAGAATGCGGTGCAGTAAATCCGGGCGGGCGTAGGCCATTTTTTTAATGGTTAGAAAATCCGTGCCGCCTTTACCTTCTACCATATAAGTAGCAAGCGTCCATGGGCTGCCAGTAAATCCAATCAGCGGCACGCGACCATTAAGTGTTTTACGGATTTGGCTTACCGCATTAAATACATATTGCAGCTCGGCCATATCTGGCACCGTGAGCTTTAGAATATCCGTTTCCTGCTGCAAAGTGCGTTCAAACTTGGGGCCTTCGCCTTCTTCAAAATACAGTCCCAAGCCCATCGCATCAGGCACGGTAAGAATGTCTGAAAATAATATGGCAGCATCTATCAATGGGTAACGATCCAGTGGCTGCATAGTCACTTCAGTCGCAAAATTAGGGTTTTTGCACAGACTCAAAAAACTGCCTGCATTTTTGCGGGTCTCACGGTACTCAGGCAAATAGCGACCTGCCTGGCGCATCATCCACACCGGAGTGTAGTCGGTTGGCTCACGCATCAGCGCTTTTAAGAACGTGTCATTTTTTAATTGATTCATTTGATTAGCCTAAATAAAAAAAGGACACAAAGCTGTTTTACTTTGCATCCTTTATTTCTTACATTTACGATTGATTAAATTTCAAGGTAGTG
>JBAQME010000090.1:0-5309 GCA_049302535.1 Methylotenera sp. | reverse complement strand
CGCATGTTGACGCGAGTGGCAATAATGTAATCACCGTAAGACCAGGTGACAACATTCCGGGCATTCCTAAACATCAACTGAAATTACGAGGCGAATGGCGCGCGTTGCCAACATGGACTATCGGAGCCAGTGCAGTATTGTTTGCTGACCAATATGCACGCGGCAATGAGAACAACCAACATCACGCCGATGGTGTTACCTTCATGGGTCCCGGCAAGATTGGAGGCTACGGTGTGTTGAATTTGGATACACGTTACACACTACCTAATACCGGCTGGCAATTGTTCGCCAAAGTGAATAATGTATTTGATCGCGAGTATTACACCAGTGCCATGCTTGGACAGAACGGCTTTAATGCTGCAGGCACGTTTGCTGCAGGCGCAGGTGCCGATGAAACTTTCGTGGCCCCTGGTGCACCCCGCGCAGGCTGGGTTGGTGTGCGTTATGACTTTGGCAAACCAAAAGCATCATCAGCTGTTGATGTTGACTAAGTTAGGAGCATAGTTTGCAATTGGCGCATCTTGGTTTGGGCAAGAATCTAGGTTTGAGTAAGAATCCTGGCTCGGGCGAGAATCCGGCATCGGTCAAACAACCATCAAAAATTCTGATTGTTGAAGACGAGGCGCTTTTCGCGCGGGCGGTGATGCGCCGTTTGCAAAAAGCTAATTATGAATGCGCGCATGTTGAAAGTATTCAGGATGCGCGCGACATTGTTAAGCAGTTTTCTCCGGATATTGTATTGCTGGACATGCGATTGCCCGATGGCAATGGCTTGGATTTACTCCCATTTTTTGTTGCCAGAAATGCGATGGTGATTGTGATGACAGCGCATGGTGAAATAAACGACGCAGTCAATGCAATCAAGCAAGGTGCTATTGATTACCTTAAAAAACCGATTGATCTTGAAGAGTTACTGCTATCGATTCAAAAAGCTGAAGCGGCAGTTATCCAGAGTAATAGCCTGGATTATTCTCGCCAACGCAATGCACACGCAACAGAAGGTGTTGAGTTGCTGGGCGAGAGTCCTGCGATGCAAAGCATCAAATTACAAATTAAACGTATTGCGCAGCTTGTATCAACGGATAGTGTCCCACCTACCGTGTTGATCGGTGGCGAGACCGGGACAGGTAAGGATGTGGCAGCAAGGTTGTTGCATTTGTCATGTACTAACAATGATAAACCTTTTGTGCATATAGATTGTGCTTCATTGCCAGCCGAACTGATTGAAAGTGAATTGTTCGGGCATGAGAAGGGTGCTTTTACAGGCGCTACCAATACCCGCCCTGGCCTGATAGAAGCCGCTGAAGACGGTACATTGTTTTTGGATGAAATTGGCGAGTTGCCACTTGGTTTGCAGGCTAAATTGCTTAATGTGCTCGAGCGTCGTGTGGTACGGCGTTTAGGCTCTACTAAAGAGCGTGCAGTGCCTGCGCGTTTTATTGCGGCAACAAATCGTGATCTGCATGAAATGTCGCAGTCAGGTCGATTCAGGCAGGATTTATACTACCGGTTAAATGTGATGAGTATTGATATGCCGCCGCTGCGTGAGAGGACAGGCGACATGGTGTTGTTAGCTAAACATTTTGCAGCGCAGACATCCAGGCGTTATGGTTTGGCAAGTCCGACTTTTACTCCGGAAGCAATCGATATGATACAAAACTATGCGTGGCCCGGTAATGTGCGTGAATTAAAACATCAGGTGAGCCGAGCAATGCTGCTCTGCCATAACAGCCAGGTGACGGATGTTGATTTGGCACTACCTATGTATCGTACGGCGGAATCCAATCTGCAGATAGATGCGCAACAATCTGCGTTAGATGCGGCAGAAAAAACTATTTTGCTGCAGGTGCTGGCTGAAACTAAAAATAATGTATCAGAGGCCGCACGCAAGCTTGGCATTACGCGCATGACAATGCGCTACCGCATGGATAAGCACCAGATAAAGAATTAGTCTATCGTTTTGTTTCTTGTGTTGTTCAAGTTTTAGGCTTAAAACTCTTACTATCCGGTTAATTGTTTTATTGCTTAATGTCAAATTAAATAACATCTTCAATTTTCTTAAAAATCACCGCATGGTATGATTCAACCAATTGAAAATTGAAAGAATCCAATGCAAATCGGTACCCCTTTAAGCCCCAATGCAACGCGTGTGATGCTGTTAGGTAGTGGTGAACTTGGCAAAGAAGTTATCATCGCATTACAACGGCTAGGTGTTGAAGTGATTGCCGTTGACCGTTATAAAAATGCACCTGGACATCAGGTTGCACACCGCGCCCACGTGATTGATATGACCAATGATCGTGCCTTGCGTGATCTGGTTGCACTTGAAAAACCACATTTGATCGTGCCTGAAATCGAGGCATTGAATACAAGCACTTTGGCTGATATTGAATCATCCGGTATCGCTACTGTGATCCCAACAGTAAAAGCAGTGCAACTGACCATGAACCGTGAGGGTATCCGTAGATTAGCAGCTGAAGAATTGAAACTGCCGACTTCACCTTATGCTTTTGCAAAGAGCGAGGCTGAATTACAGGCTGCAATTGATGCTGGTATTGGCTACCCTTGTTTTATTAAGCCTACCATGTCATCTTCCGGCAAAGGGCAATCCCGCATCACCCAGAACAGTGAAGTGAAAACCGCGTGGGATTACGCAGCTTCTGCCGGACGTGTTAATCAAGGCGTAGTGATTGTAGAAGGCCAGATTGATTTTGATTATGAAATTACCCTATTAACCGTACGTGCAAGAAATGCCCAAGGCGAGATAACAACTTATTTCTGCGAGCCAATCGGCCATGTGCAAGAGAAGGGTGACTATGTTGAAAGCTGGCAACCGCAGGCGATGACACCGAAAGCCTTGGATGAATCCAGACGCATTGCTAAAGCCGTCACCGACAGTTTGGGTGGCTTGGGATTGTTTGGTGTGGAATTATTTATTAAAGGCGATCAAGTCTGGTTCAGTGAAGTCAGCCCACGCCCACATGATACCGGCATGGTGACGATGGCAAGCCAGCGTTTCAGCGAGTTTGATCTGCATGCACGTGCCATTTTAGGTTTACCTGTAGATGTCAGCTTGCGTGATGCCGCAGCGAGTGCAGTGATTTATGGCGGACATGAGACAACTCAGTTAGCTTTTGATGACGTTGAGAAAGCGCTAGCTGTACCGAGTGCAGATATTCGCTTATTCGGGAAACCGGAATCTTTTATTAAAAGACGCATGGGCGTTGCATTGGCGACTGGTAAAGATGTCACCGAAGCCAGGGCACGCGCAAAGCTGGCAGCCAGCCTTGTTAAACCTACAGTGGCCTGATTGAAACTATGCTTGATAAAATAGAAGAAGCGGGTAGTAACAAAGCAACATTTTTTGAGTTGCTGGGCGGCGAAGCGAGTGGCGTTGAAAATATTCGCAAATTGGTGGAAACATTCTATGACATCATGGATAGCGACCCCAAGGCAAAGCCGCTTCGTGATGTACACCAAGCCGACCTAACTTCAGCACGTGAAAAACTATTCATGTTTTTAACGGGTTGGACCGGTGGACCACAGCTTTATATTGAGCGTTATGGTCATCCCATGCTGCGTGCGCGGCATCTGCCATTTGCCATTGACGAATCTGCTCGTGATCAATGGATGTATTGCATGATTAAAGCCATGCATCAATTAGGCTATGAAGAAGATTTGATGAAAAAATTGGCCACGCAGTTGTATGGCGTGGCCGATTTCATGCGGAACCAGTAAGTTATCTTAAACCTGGAATCTATTTGTTAGCGGGCAACCCGCCAAGCAATACTGCAACCGGTCTTTTCTTGGCATTGGCAGTTCTGGTAACAACCATCTGTGTTTTCTGCGATGATGGTTCATAAGGTTTATCAAACCATGGGTCGCTACTTTTCTGTTTAACAGGTGCGCGTCTTGCTGGAGCTGCGTCCGGAGCTTTATCCTGATAGCTGGTTTTGGCGTGAACGCTACGTGACCGAGCTGGTTTATCCAGTGCCACGGTTTCTTTAGTGATCTGGCGTTTAATCAGTTTCTCGATTTCCACCAGATACTTTTCTTCATCTTCACTTACAAATGAAATAGCAACGCCACTGGCACCTGCACGGCCGGTACGGCCAATACGATGTACATAATCTTCAGGTGCACTTGGGATCTCATAGTTAATCACCATTGGTAATTCACTGATATCCAAGCCACGCGCGGCTACATCTGTTGCAACCAGAGCTGTTACTGTGCCTGCTTTAAATGCATCTAAAGCCTTGATACGTTCCTGCTGGTTTTTGTCGCCATGAATCGCATCGGCGGCAATGCCTTCTTTTACCAGGCTACGGCTTAAGCGGCTGGCTGTTATTTTGGTTTTGGTGAATATAATCACCTGTTTTGCGTCAGCATCTTTGAGCAGTTGTATCAGTAATGCTTCTTTGTCGCTTTGTGCGACCTGATATACTTTTTGTGTCACATTGTCGTTGGTAGCATTGCTGCGTGCAACTTCAATTAGCTGCGGTTTTGTTAAAAAGTCATCAGCCAGTTTTTTGATTTCATTTGAGAACGTGGCCGAGAACATCAGGTTCTGGCGCTGTTTTGGCAGCAAGGCCAGAATGCGTTTCAAATCAGGCATAAAGCCCATATCCAGCATTCTATCGGCTTCATCAAGCACTAACATCTGTACTTGATTGAGTTGTAACGTTTTTTGTTCAATATGATCCAACAAACGGCCAGGGGTTGCTACCAGTACTTCCACTCCGGTTTTAAGGTGAGGCGTCTGCGTTTTGATGTCCACTCCGCCATATACAACCAGCGAGCGCAGCTGTGTATGTTTGGCGTAGGCTTTTACGCTTTCTTCCACCTGTATCGCAAGCTCGCGGGTAGGCGTCAATATCAACGCCCGCACCGGATGCTTGGCAGGGGATGTGCTGCTATTAGCCAAGGGCAGTAACTTCTGCAATATCGGCAATGCAAAGGCCGCAGTTTTACCTGTGCCCGTTTGCGCGCCTGCCATTACATCACCGCCTGCCAAAGCCACAGGAATTGCCTGTGACTGGATAGGTGTCGGTGTGGTGTAACCAGACTCAGTGAGGGCACGGAGTAACTCAGGCGCAAGGCCTAATGTGCTGAAACTGGGTTTGTCTGCATTTACTGCTTCAGTTACTAATTCTGTCATTTGTTGGATACTGTTCAATATATATTTCTACTTAAGCAAAACTACGTGGACGACGTGGAGCACCGCTGCCTGCGTTTGCACCGGCAAAACCACGTGAGGCATTGCTTCTGCCTTCATTGCGGTTGTTATCGCGGCGTGCTGGTGCTGCGCT
>JBAQME010000089.1:0-2840 GCA_049302535.1 Methylotenera sp. | reverse complement strand
GATACGGCTTGAGTTGTTGGCTATAGATACCGTTGCTTTTTGTGTACATTTCAACCAGTTCTTCAAGATTGCCATATTCTGTGGTCTGCGCACGACCATAGGTAATTTGCTTTACGCCATGCGGGCCATCTGCATAAATCACGATAGAACTATAATCACCTTGGGCAGAACCAGTTTCAAAGGCATTAATGACTTGTTCGCAGATGGTTTTTTGATTTTCAGTAATATTCATTATTGTTTCCCTCTAAATCAATCACTCACTTTTTGCACGATTAATTACTACTCTCAAAACTAAAAACTTACATTAAGTGATGCAAATATCTCTCGGCACTCAGTTTCTCCTGCACTGGGAGCTAACATTAACTTCTCTTCATCGGTCAATGAAATATGAATATCAGGATTTTTTATTTTGCGTCGATATAAAGATTTAACTAAATTCACCTGAACTTCAGAAAACAAGAACTCTTCTTTCCATGCCAACAAAGCTTCGTCCTCGCTCAACAATTGAATCCGAACGATATGTCCACCATGCGAAATCAAATCTGCCCATGATTCCATAGCAACTAAATCGCCCCCTGAACTCCACATTGCAGCCGTTATAAGTGGAACATCTTGTCCCTTATATGACTGGAGCATATATTGCAAAGTCTCAAACTTCAATATAGTAAGAACATCAGATGGCATTCCAGCAATAAGGTTATCAGCCTCGCTTGCATCTCCTGTAACAAAGGGATTACGGCTACTATTGGCATCAAAGAAAACTGCCACGACTTTTTTATCTACGAAAGTTACTGTAGCTATAGTACCGCTTGAGTCATTAAGTAAATAGTTATGCCCATCCCATGATTGCGCAGCAAAAAGTAGAGGTTCTCCGGCGACCCAAACTGCATGGGCAATAGTTCCAAGGAGTGCTCCATCCCATAGTTGCTGTTGCGTAAAACCTAATTTTTGTAATTTCATGATTAATTCGAATGCTTTATTTTATGTATCAGGAAGTAGTTTATTACTTTTCGCGATATTTACCTGATTACTTAACACCATTGCATTAGCGTAAGTATTCCATCCACCCAAAGACCTTGGATAATCATGATCAATTTCTGCTGCATTAGGATTTACTTTTTGGCCGGCCTCACGCTTCACGGAAGGTATAAGAGCACCTCCACCCTTATCTGATTTTATGGTATTGCCGTTTCTTCTCATATTCTCAGTAATAATCGCAACCTTTTGGCTTGAAGTATAATATTTATAAGGTCCAACCCCAGATATATCTGGCATATTTGCATAAGGGTTTGACGACTTTCCTTTTGCCATTTTATTAAGTGGGGCAATAATGCTAGGCGGTTTTTTGTTAAAATTCCCAATCACAACTTTATTAGCCATTGCCCGTTTACCACCACTAGATATATCACACCAGACTAACTTTTCAGCTATGTCAATCTTAGAAACTGTTGCCAATTTCCACTCTCCAGAATACTCTACCAATACCTCATCTCCCTGTTTTACAGGCAGAGTATCTGACGTTTGATCAGCAGTATCACTAGAAGATATGGCATTAGTAATTGCCGTCTTTGCAGGACTCATAGAGCCAACTACGGCCCAAAACTCCCCTTGCTTCACTACGGCTAACGATGTAAATCCATATCTAACTTTTAATCCAGATAATATTGGACTTAATATAGCCATACCAACTTTTTTACCCGCAAAGCGATTTACTGCAGAAACTGCCGCCCCCATACCTAATTTAGACCTCTGTTCTGGATCTGCTGGTAAACCTGCCTGAGCAATAGAATTCCCTAACTTTTTCAACAATCCACCCAACCACGCAACAATCTTATCCAAGCCTTTATCTATCGGTTGACGGATTTTTTTCACGATACCTACAATCTTGTCTGGAATTCCGCCCAAGCCAGCAAATTTGGCTAAAAATGCAATAATGATAGTCAGCGTGTTTGCCATGGTTTGCTCAACGCGCTTGGCGGCAGGCTCTACCTGCCCTGCGGCAATAGCCGCAATAGAATCAATAAATGACGCCACCACCGCTGCAATTTGGTTGATTTTTTGAATGAAGAAGGTCACGGTATTGTAGATTGCCATAATTGCCTGTATCACAGCACCCGCAGGGTTGAGCATGCTCACCAACTTAGTGACTGCGGCTTTTACTACTTCTGTGGTGATCATCTGCGTGACCTGCCCAACCAATTGATCTTTAAGCTCAGTAAGTTCGGTTTTAATTTGCTCCCATGCTGCGGCCGGACCGTCTTTCACCAAGGTAACCAAGATACCTGCGGTTTTCTCCAAGCCAACCAATACAGGTTCCGGAATGATTTTAACGAGCTTGCTGCGAATGTTTTGCCAAGTTAAACCAAGCACCGAGAGCACCAGCTTAATGATTTCCATCAAACTGAATGAAGTTGGAATGTATACACCAGCCTCGCCTAATGGCCCGGTTATCCATTTAATTAGCGCTGTTTTAAGGTGGGTAAGAATATTGCCCGCAAACAGTTCAAACCCTCGCTTACCTGCACGCACCAGGTTGCCTACAAAACCAACCGGATTTTTGATGATGGTAGTAAAAGCCGCTTGTGCCTTTTTGATGTAAGGCATCACACCCGGCGCTACCACTGAGAATAATATTTCAAGCAAACTCACACCCTGCTTAAATGCCCAGCTGAAGAACTCTGTGGCAATATTGGCAAAAGCACCGACTACTTTAGTAAACGCCCCTGCAACGGTAATAATATCTTGGAAGGTGAGCGAAGTAATGGTTGTAATAACCTTTTGCGGGATTGACTGCACAAAACCCATTAGCCCTGATAGTGCGCCTTGAAACCATGCCCATG
>JBAQME010000088.1:0-13597 GCA_049302535.1 Methylotenera sp. | reverse complement strand
CCCCATTACATTTTTAGAAAGCTAGCATATGTATAGCAGGATTGGCGCTTTAATAATGTTTTTGGCTGTTTTAGTATTGCCCTCAGCGTGTCAGGCAGCCGATAAGTGGATGATTGCCACCCAAAGTGAAGCGTTGAATACAGGACAAAAAATATCCGTCGATGCAATAAAGCCGGAAGGCTTAAGTGCATGGCCTGACAAGTTGCAATTGAAATTGTCCGGTAGCAGTACCTCAGAAGTCGTTGAGTTAGATCGGGTTCAGTCAGTCGCCGTCAGTAATATCAGGCAGACTTATACTGGAATCCCGAAAGTAAAATTTATTGGTGTGGTGCGCGCGGAACTTCTGGATCAGGAATCCAATCGGTTGTTGATGTTAGCGACGAGCAAGGACGATATAGCACCATTACAAATTGCTGCAACAACACCTGATAATAACCAGCAAAACCCTGAAGGGTCCGGAGCTGCAAAAATAGTGCTTGCTCAGCCTGGAGATGAATCTCCATTGTCTGTTAACGAGCCGCTTTATTTTGTTGTAGGCTCTAATGCAAAACGGAATTTTGATGCAAGATTCCAAATCAGCTTTAAATATCGCCCTTTTGATCCCGATGCTAGAGTGGCCCAATATTCCCCCCCCTTGAGTAACCTTTATTTTGCTTACACACAAACCAGTTTATGGGATATTGGCGGACATTCCAGTCCATTCAAAGATACAAGTTACAGGCCAAGCTTGTATTACAAGTGGGCTGGTTCAGGCCGGGACTTTTTTCCGGATGAATGGAAAGCTGGGGTGGAACATGAATCTAATGGACAAGGCGGTGTTGATTCCCGTTCGCTCAATATTGCCTTTGTGAAGCCAGCTTGGAATATTGATTTCGCACATGGCAGAAGGCTGACATTATCACCAAGATTTTACCAATATCTCGAAAAATCTGATAATCCGGATATATATAAATATCGAGGTTATGTGGATTGGCAAGCACGCTTTGGGCGCGAAGATGGCGCAATTTTAACTGCGCTATATCGATACGGCACGAGTGGCTACTCTTCCAGTCAGCTTGATTTCTCTTACCCGGTGAGTGATAAGATATTCGGACGCACAGGAACATTTCTGCATTTGCAATTGATGGAGGGGTATGGTGAAACCTTAATCGATTACAATCGTTATAGTGATGTACAGCTTCGCCTTGGCTTATCTCTTGCGAGATGATGTATGGTATAAAACACTGTAATTTTTTGTTAATAACAGTAATTGATTGGGTAGTAGATCAAACTTTTGATTCGTACTGTAATCGAAACGAAGGTATAACCGTTTCAATAAGAAGTTAAACATGGGATATTTTCATACTAAGTTCTAAATGTTGCAGATAAAAATTATTTTTTTAGCTTTAGTTTGCAGTTTGGTACCTGTGACACAGGTGAATGCTGCAGGCTCAATCTGGTATAACGATGGCGATCCGTTGTCCACAGGGCTGGATTTGCCGCCGGTACTTTTTAGGGCGGATTCAAAGTCGGTGGTACCTGATACCTCATGCGGGAATATTGATTACAGCCAGCCATTGTCTTTGACGGCTGTAACAGAAGCTGCCTTATGTAACAACCCGCAGACGCGTGAATCCTATGCAAATGCAAAGGTGCAGGCGGCACAGTTAGGTATTGCCAAATCCGCGTTCCTGCCGGTATTGAATGATAACCTCACGGTAAGCGAGAGTTATGTAGACCCTAAATCGGCCACAAGAGGGCGGGATTACTATAATTTAAGCAATAGCCTGGCTGCGTCCTATCTGCTTTATGATTTTGGTAATCGTGATGCCACACTCGAAAATGCGCGCCAATTGTTGCAGGCGGTCAGTGCTACGCAGAGCGTTGTCGTACAGAATTTATTGCTTGCTGCAATTAAAGCGTATTACCAGGTGCAGACCGATATTGCATTGCTCGCGGCGACAAAGGAATCGGAAAGCTTTAATCTGGAAAGTTTTAAATCTGCTGAGGCCAAATATAAAGCTGGTGTTTCTACCCCAGCAGATAAATTGCAGGCTGAGACTGCTTATGCACAGGCGGTATTAACAAGAATCACGGCAGAAGGAACGCTCAAAACGGACTATGGAATCTTGGCAAATGTAATGGGACTCAATGCCAATGCGCCGCTCAAATTGATTGATACCAAGAATACGCCGGCAAATACAGGTGAAATCGAACATGATATTAACCAGCTCATTGAATATGCGCGTATCCGCCGTCCTGATTTAGTGGCGAGTGAAGCGCAGGTTAATGCAGCGAAAGCCAGCATTGAGGCAAGCCGGGCTGCTGCCAAGCCTACAGTATCAATTAATTTATCCAACAATTTGCTGGATGGCAGTAATTTGAATTCCAGTAACAACTCTACATTGGGCCTGACAGTATCTGTGCCATTATTTTCAGGGTATGCGCCAACATACAGGATACGTTCTGCCGAGGCCGCTGCTGAGGCAAAAGAAGCGCAAAGGGATCAGCTAAAACTGCAAATATCGCTGGATGTGTGGACAGCCTTCCAGAACCTGCGCACAGCCCATGAAACGATTAAATCGGCTGACGTGCTAGTGAATAGTGCAAAAGAGTCAGCGCGTGTCGCTTTGGGCCGTTACAAGGCTGGGGTTGGCAATATCATTGATACGCTTAACGCGCAAAGTGCGCTTGCGAGCGCCAACCAGCAGAAAATCAAGGCTGATTTGAGCCGGAATATCGCCCGCGCCACCCTGGCGCAATCTATTGGCACACTGGATAGCGTGATGATCCAGTCATTACCCGATGGGACAAAAGAATTAACAGAAGCCAAACCATGAAGAAAATCATTAAACAACTCGTTCTTCCGCTAGTTTTCTTAGTCTTAATCGTAGGCGGATATTATTTTTATAAAAACAGTACCCGGCCGCGCCCGGAAGATTTGTATAAACTGCAAGTGCTTATGCAGGGCGATATTGAACAGGCCGTTTCCGCAAATGGCACGATTAACCCTGTGACATTGGTGAGCGTGGGTACGCAAGTTTCCGGCCGGGTTAGCAAGCTATATGTGGACTTTAACGACAAGGTAGAAAAAGGCCAGATATTGCTTGAACTGGATGATGCGCTATTTACTGCGCAAATTGCGCAAACGCAGGGTACTGTGCGTAATGCTGAAGCTTCTGTTGAACTGGCAAAAGCCAATGAAGCCAGAATCCGTTCCTTGTACGAGCAGGAGTTTGTATCGAGGCAGGAGTTGGATCAATCGGTGCAAGCCCTAAAGTCAGCAAAAGCAGTGCTGGAAAGCGCGCGTGCGCAGTTGCAGCGTGATAAAACCAATCTGGCATATTCCATTATCCGTTCGCCAGTCTCCGGTATTGTGGTCGATCGGCAAATCGATGTCGGCCAAACCGTGGCAGCGAGCTTTCAGACGCCAACGCTGATCAAGATCGCGCAGGATTTATCCAAAATGCAGATTAATACGAGCTTTGCTGAAGCTGACATTGGCAATATCAAAGTAGGGCAGACCGCAAAGTTTAGCGTTGATGCATTCCCGAATCTTAATTTTGAAGGGGCGGTTAAACAGATCCGCTTGAACCCGACCACCACTTCAAATGTGGTGTCATACGACGTCGTCGTTTCTGTAGATAATCCGGAGCAAATTTTACTTCCTGGCATGACAGCTTACGTCAATATCGTCTTTGCCAAACACGATAATGTGATGCTGGTGCCCAACGCCGCGCTGCGCTTTAAACCAAAAGCTGAAAATGAGCCGGCTGATGTTAAATCAAATAAAAATGGCAATACATCAAACCGAAGCTTGGGTAACGGTAAAAAGAAAACGTCGGCAGAAAAACCCGGTGCGGATGGGTTGGGGCGCGGCAAGCTTTTTGTGCTGCAAGATGGCAAACCACAGATGCGGCAAGTGAAAGTTGGCATTACTGATGGCAAGCTCACGGAAATTGTGAGCAGCGAGCTTAAGCCGGGCGATAAAGTGATTGTTGGCGAAATGCAGGCAGATGCCAAGGCGGCGTCAGGCAGCACGACACGTACGCCCAGGATGTTTTAAGGTTTAATGATTAAGATTTCTTAAATGAGCCACGTCATCGAAGTTCGCAATTTATATAAGGATTACCAGACTGCGGCTGGTCCTTTTCCTGTGCTGAAAGATGTGAATCTCATTATTGAGCGCGGGGATTATGTTGCGATTATGGGGCCTTCCGGTTCTGGAAAATCGACTTTCATGAATATCCTCGGGTGTTTGGATATTCCTAGTGCGGGTGATTATTTTCTTGAGGGACATCCTGTTGCCCGGCTTGATAGTAATGCGTTAGCCCAGCTTAGAAACAAAACTATCGGTTTTGTATTTCAGGGGTTTAATCTGCTTGCACGTTCCAGCTTGCTGGATAACGTCGCATTGCCATTGGTGTATTCAGGCCATGATAAAAGCACGCGGCATGAAAAAGCAAAACAAGTACTGATAAAAGTTGGTCTGGGCAACTATTTGAATTCCAGGCCCAGCCAAATATCAGGCGGACAACAGCAGCGTGTGGCGATTGCACGCGCGTTAGTCAACAACCCCAGCTTAATCCTGGCGGATGAACCTACCGGTAATCTTGACAGCAAAACCAGCGAAGAAATCATGGAGCTGTTTGATAACCTGAATAAGGAAGGTATCACTATAGTGCTGGTGACACATGAAACCGATATCGCTGAACATGCCAGCAGGCAGGTGCGATTCCTGGATGGAAAAATAGTCCATGATAGCTACCTGCAGTCTGAAACCGGGGAGACCGTCTGATGTTCTCGGCAATGCTGGGTGAGGCATGGCATGCAATGGGCGCTAACCGTATGCGAACCTTTCTCACCATGCTGGGCATGATGATCGGGGTAGGGGCGGTGGTGCTGATGATGGCCATCGGTGAAGGTGCGCAGCAATCCATCAAAAAATCCATCAGCTCCATGGGCAGCAATCTGTTTATAGTGCTTTCTGGCCCACCTAATACGGCCGGTGCAAGATCAGCCACGGGTAATGCCCAATCGTTGAATGTGAATGACGCAGCAGCAATTGCCGAGCTGGATGGCATTTCAGGCGTTGCACCGGTCACTATGGGCAGTGCGCAAGTGATATATGCCGGCAGTAACTGGAATACCTCAGTGATAGGTACAACCCCTGGCTACATAGATATACGTGATTGGACGATAGATAACGGTTACGTATTTTCAAATTCTGATATTCGTTCGGCCACACGTGTGGCGTTGATTGGTAAAACGGTCGTTGAAAACCTGTTTGGTGATGATGTCGATCCGGTTGGTAAAACAATCAGAATCAAGCAAAGCCCTTTTATCATTGTCGGCGTGCTTAACGGTAAAGGCCAAAGCCTAGACGGCAGGGATCAGGACGACACTATTATCGTTCCGCTCACTACAGCACAGCGCAAACTGTTCGGCAACCAGGTGCCGGGCAGTGTCCGGCAGCTGCTGGTGCAGGCGGAGTCTGATAAAGCCATGCCACAGGCTGAAGAAGATATTAATAATCTGTTGCGGCAGCGCCATAATATCCGGGAAGGTTCGGACAGTGATTTTTCCGTACGTAATTTAACCGCTATCGCCAATACGGCTGCCGAAACAACGCGAACCATGGCGCTATTGTTAGGCGCAATCGCTTCAATTTCCCTTTTGGTCGGCGGCATCGGCATCATGAATATCATGCTGGTGTCAGTCACCGAACGCACTAGGGAAATAGGCATCAGAATGGCTATCGGCGCAAGAGAGCGTGACATCCTGCTACAGTTTTTACTGGAAGCTTTTGTGATTTCGATTGTCGGTTGCATGATAGGCATACTGATTGGCGTGGGTGGTGCGGCGCTTGTGAAAAACTTCACCGGGACAGATGCCATAGTTTCCACGCAATCAATCACTTTGGCATTTGCTGTTGCCGCCAGTGTCGGCATATTTTTCGGCTTTTACCCTGCGCGCAAAGCGGCACGGCTTAATCCGATTGAAGCGTTGCGTTATCAATAGTTGACATGGGATCGATGGAGTCCGACTCCATCGATTCATGACCCCATCGATTTCTGATTTATTTACGCTGCTTTGCAAGGAAGATAATTTGAGCAGGTGCTGTTACTACATCAAAGGCTACTGCAAAAGGCAAGGCAAATAGCATATCGAGAGCTTTACCTGGATCAACATGACTTTCTGATCTTATAGTTACAAACCTTATTAGACGGCCTTTACTTAATTTTGATACCGAGTCATTAATTTCCAGTTTTTCATATATCTCACCTTGCAAAAAAAATTCTTTGGTGTAATAGGTTTCCCTTGTTAATCCAATCCATCCCTTATTTCTTGTGTGCGTCATGAAATATGCACTTTTTAGCGTGTTCAGTTCATCCGGAGAATAACCGTCACCTAAATATTCAACCTTGATAACACCATGAAATTTATTACCAGAGATTACCAACGAAATAGGCTTGTCATTATTGATATGAATTTTATGAGGGTCTAGCTTGGTCAGGAAATCGATCTCTTTAGTGCCTTTAGTTATATGGTAGGTGTTCTTATTACCGATCAATACAACACTATTTATTTCCACTTGATTTTCATGGTCTGGTTTGGGATGCCCTGTAGCAACAATTTCATCTTCCATTACCAAGGTGCTGACTGTCGTGGTATTGGTTACCCCTTGTCCGCCCGAGGCAAGCAAGGTAGTAGCACAACCAGATAATAATGTCATGATAGTTATGCCAGATAGACTTGATTTCATTATACTTTTTAAAAAATTAAAAATAGGGGGTAGACCACGGTTTCTATTCAACAGAGTTCTCAATTCAAAATAATAGGGAGCAGATCACGATTTTTAGATTCATTAGAGTTTGAACTAATTGGTTATGTAAATTTTAGTGTAGTACCTGGATTGATAAAGGATTATTGCACATACACAACTTTGCAAGCGGGCTGCCCATCCCCTCCACATAGGTTTATTGTTTTGATTGACTCAAGATACGCTTTTGCCTTCTCTGGCGTTATGTGCCAAGGAGCATTAACTTTCTGATCATTAATAGATTTTGGACGCCAGCCATATTGAATTTTGAAGAAATAGCGTTGACCCTCTGCAATCGCAACAAACGAACCTTCACCAAATGGTGCTGCAGGCCCATAGCGGTCACAAAAACCACCACCAACAGCGAAATACACACCATTGAAAGTGTTAGTCCTTTGGGACATCGCATTATGCAGCCCACCACATCCATTCTTTGCTATTTTGATATATTGAATTAACGCAAAATCAGCGAATCTAGATTTATTGTTTTCAATTTCTTTGAGTGCCTCTTTGGATGGATACTCATAGCGTTGAATTGCAAAATATCCATCACGCCATGTGTTTATATCTTCATTCTCCGGAATGTATTCGGCAATATAGCTTCCATCTGCCTTGCCGCTCATCCATGCCAATTTCCAGCCACCTGGAGGCTGAAATTCAAGTTGTTCACCAGATACAGCAAAAGGGGTGCCATCTTCTGCTGTATGCGCAGGAGCGGATAGTGACGCCAGAAAAAGTAATTGAGCCACAAGATAGATTATTGCCTGTAATTTCATATTTTCTTCCTGAATAAATATGCAACATGTGATGCTTGCAGAGTCAATGGGGTTGGATTCTATTGAGTTTGCCCGCTGATTTTGCTTAATCATTGTACTATTAAAGATGTCTACCTAGCGCCCACGCAACATGTTCGCGCACAATAATAGAATCATCGTTAACACGAGTTTTTAAAGCTGCAACAATACCAGGTGAGTTGGGAGCGTTACCTAAGCCAATTGCAATATTGCGCAGCCATTGTTCATAACCGATTCGATAAATGGCACTGCCTGCCATCTTTGTTTTGAACTCATCTTCGCTCCAGTTAAAACAATCTATCAGGCTAATATCATCCAGCCCATGTTTAACTGCAAAATCCGGCTCTTTGGTGACTTCTGCAAACTTGTTCCATGGGCAGCAGAGCTGGCAGTCATCACAGCCATACACGCGGTTACCGATTAAGGGACGCAACTCCACTGGTATGCTGCCTTTTAGCTCAATGGTGAGGTAGGATATGCAGCGTCTGGCGTCTACTTCATACGGTGCGGTAATGGCCTGGGTAGGGCATATATCAATACAGCTTGAGCAGGTGCCGCAGTGATTGGTGGCCGGTTCATCAATCTCTAATGGCAGGTTGGTGTAAATTTCGCCTAAAAAAAACCAGGAGCCGCGATTTTTATTGATAAGCAGGGTGTGTTTGCCACGCCAGCCTAAACCGGCTTTTTCGGCCAATGCCACTTCCAGTACGGGCGCGCTGTCAGTGAATGCCCTGTATTCAAAATTGCTGGTTTGGTAGTCTGCGAGTTCAGTCTGAATCTTCTCACACAGTTTTTGCAGTTTATTGCGCATTACTTTGTGATAATCACGCCCAAGCGCATATCGCGAGATAAAAGCTTTGGCGCCATTTTGCAGAATAGTTTCGCTGTCTGCCGCATTGGGCGGCAGATAATCCAGGCGTGCTGAAATTACGCGTATGGTATTTGGCACTAATTCGGCAGGGCGGGTGCGCTTCACGCCGTGTTTTGCCATATAATCCATCTCACCATGGAAACCTTTTTTAATCCACGCCTGATGTTCAGATTCAGCAGCCTGCAAATCGGTGTCAGTGATGCCAATGTGGTTAAAGCCAAGCTCCAGTCCCCAGCGTTTAATATCACTACTCAATTGAGTGATGTTTTTAGTAGAATTGAACTTAGTATAATTGCTCATGGATAATGATTTTACACTTGATTTAGCGGACGAAGCGGCAACGCTAAGTTTTGGTGCTGCTTTAGCCAAGGCCATAGAACCTGATTTAACCATTTATCTACATGGTGATCTAGGTGCAGGTAAAACCACTTTGGTACGCGGCCTGTTACGTGGGCTGGGTTTTGTCGGCAAGGTTAAAAGCCCGACCTATACTTTGGTGGAGCCTTATGAAATGCTTGATAGTCATGCTGCGCAGCTAAATTTGTACCATTTTGATTTATACCGATTTAACGATGAGGAAGAGTGGGAAGCTGCAGGCTTCAGGGATTATTTTAATCCTGCCAGTGTGTGTCTGATCGAGTGGCCTGAAAAAGCCTCGCATATACTGCCGGTAGCAGATATTGATATCAGTTTTAATATTAAAGACCTAACATCTGGAAAGCAGGGTCGCACCATTCGCCTGTCTGCAAATTCTTCACATGGACAGCGCTGTGTGCAAAAAATAAAAACAGGATTATTCGAACAATTACCAAGATGATCAAACGATTGCATTCTATCTTTTTGTGGTTAGCTTTAAGCTTGGGCTTAATACTCAATTTTGCGGGGCTGGCATATGCTGAACCCGCTACAGTGACAGCAGCACGCGTATGGCCAGCACAAGACTACACGCGCATTACCCTGGAAGCAGGCAGTCCGATTGTTTATAAAATGTCGCTGCTTAAAAATCCGGATCGCGTGGTGGTGGATATTGAGAACATTGAACTGAATCAAGTTTTAAAGTCATTGAGCGAGAAGATTCTGGCCAGCGATCCGTACATTGCACAAGTGCGCGTGGCTAAATTCAAACCCACAGTCGTGCGCTTGGTTGTTGATTTGAAAACAGAAGTTAAGCCAACGATGTTTACCTTGCCGCCAGCGGGCGATTATAAACATCGCCTGGTATTGGATATTTATCCGGTAAAAGACCCGTTAATGGCGATGCTGGCAGAGCGCGATGGCGCACCTGTTGCCACAGAAAATAAATTACCGGTATCTCAATCAGGCACAGAAAAAACATCAGCACAGCCACCTACCAATTCGACGGTTGAATCTGCGGTGGCAACTCCTGATGAAAATACTGAAGCCAATACCCAGAATAAACCGGTAGACAATGTTAAATCGACTGATGGCAACCAGGAGGCTATCCAGAGCGGCACCCCGACAGAGGCTGCAAAGGAAGATATTAAGAACAAAGGCCTTATAGATAAGGGTGTGCGGCAGATTACGATTGCAATCGATGCCGGGCATGGCGGTGAAGACCCCGGTGCGCGCGGCGCGAATGGCAGCCATGAAAAAGACATTACCCTGGCAATTGCGAAAAAGCTTAAAGCGAAAATTGATGAAGAGTCAGGCATGCGCGCCGTGCTGACGCGGGATGACGATTACTTTATCCCGCTGCATGGCCGTGTGGTCAAGGCGCGTAAATTACAGGCGGATTTGTTTGTTTCTATTCACGCTGATGCTTTTACCAACCCTGCTGCTAACGGATCGTCGGTATTCGCGCTCTCGGAAAAAGGGGCTACCAGTGCCGGTGCGCGCTATCTGGCTAAAAAGGAAAATGAATCAGACTTGATCGGCGGCGTTAGTTTGAATGTAAAAGACCCTGTATTAGCGAGGACTTTACTGGATTTATCGCAAACCGCTACCATTAACGACAGTTTGAAGTTAGGTAAAGCGGTGTTGGGGAATATCGGTGGAATCAATAAGCTGCACAAAAACCATGTTGAACAGGCTGGTTTTGCAGTGCTCAAATCACCGGATATCCCTTCCATTCTGGTAGAAACAGCATTTATCAGCAATCCGGAAGAGGAGCGTAAGCTCAATGATGAGGCTTATCAGGATAAACTGGTACAGTCTATTGTGTCGGGGATTAAAAAATATTTTGCTACCAACCCGGCACTTGCAAAAACCAAGGTAGCGTTAGATTAATATTTGTCATTAGCCTGAAAAGAGAAGACTTGATGCAACTCACATTTCTTGGTGCAACAGGAACCGTTACCGGTTCAAAATACCTGCTAAAAAGTGGTGAAAAACGTATTTTAGTTGATTGCGGTCTGTTTCAAGGGTTAAAGCAGTTACGGCTTAAAAACTGGGCGAATTTGCCAATTAACCCAAAGGAAATTGACGCAGTGGTACTTACCCACGCGCATATTGACCACAGCGGCTATTTACCTTTGCTGGTTAAGCAGGGCTTCACCGGTAAAGTTTATTGCAGCGAGACTACGCGGGATTTGTGCGAGATTTTGCTGCCCGATTCAGCGCACTTGCAGGAAGAGGAAGCTGAATATGCGAATCGGCGCGGCTTTTCTAAACATCACCCGGCATTGCCGCTCTACACAAAAGAGGATGCAAAAAAAGCCCTTGGGCTGATAGTACCGGTAAATTTTGAACAGGATGTGGATCTAGGTGATGACCTTGTGCTGAGGTTTTCTCCCAATGGGCATATTCTCGGTTCTTCATTTGTGCGCATTCACAATAAAACAACATCGGTATTGTTTTCAGGTGATATCGGGCGCCCCAACGATATTCTGATGAAAGCGCCTGTGCGTATTAAGCAGGCTGATTACTTGCTGCTCGAATCTACCTATGGTGACCGCCTGCATGAGCGTGACGATCCCATGATTAAACTGGCTGCAATTATCAACAAAACGGTGAGGCGTAAAGGTGTTGTCCTTATCCCCGTATTTGCAGTGGGCAGGGCGCAGGAGGTGCTTTATTACATTCATCTGCTCAAAGCTTCGGGGGCAATTCCGGATGATATTCCCGTGTATCTAAACAGCCCGATGGCGGTAGATGCGACGGAAATATTTACCAGTCATAGCAGTGAGCACCGTTTATCGCCGGATCAATGTCGTGCTTTGAACCGCACCGCGCACATGGTGAACAGTGTTGATGAATCGCGGGCGCTGAATGAAAGGAAAGGCCCAATGATTATCCTTTCAGCCAGTGGCATGGCTTCTGGCGGGCGAGTTGTGCATCATTTAAAGGCGTTTGCACCTAAATCCAATAACACCATTCTGTTTGTTGGTTTCCAGGCGGCAGGCACACGTGGCGCTGCAATGATAGACGGTGCAGAAAGTATAAAAATTCATGGCGAATATGTGCCGGTAAAGGCAAAGGTTGAGTTTATTTCCAACCTTTCTGCGCATGCTGATTATTCTGAAATCATTGACTGGCTTAAAGGTTTTGAATTTGCCCCTAAAAAAACTTTTATCATACATGGTGAGCCGGTGGCGGCTGACGCGATGCGTAAACATGTTGAAGAGCAGCTTAATTGGAATGTGCTGGTGCCGGAGTATCTTGAAACGGTGACTTTGGACTAGCCTGTTCCGGCAAGGGCGATAGTTACGTCGCCCCAATATTGAAAAGTCACCTGCGCTTAGTCATCAAATAATCAATTTCCCTGCTGGTTTCACCATAGCCCGCCTGTGTGAGCAGGGCGCGTTCGATATAACGGCTCACTTGCCGGCGCAGTATGCTGACGTGGTTGCAGTCTACAAAAAATTGCGGAAACTTGAAGCTCAGCCATGCGTATAAGCTTAAATTATGGCTAAGCAATTCTGCGGCTTCCAGGTGTTTCGGGCTATCCGAATCCAGCCAGGCAGGGGCTGCAGGCAGGTGCCGGACTGTTGATTGCGCCACACTCTGCAGGCACAGCAGGTAGTAGTCTTTTTCAAAGGCAACATTGAGCGAAATAGGCGCACACACAAAGATATATTTATCTTTCAGTGACATATCCGGTGCATTTTCATCGACTAACAGTGCTTGTGCGATTTGACTATTCAGGGAAGCAAGCTCAAAAATCGTATGCTGAAAGCGAATCCTCTCCTGATAGTACATCAGAACCTCGGCGATTTTTCGCGTATGCAGTTGCGCGGCAATGGCATCAATCTGCATCAGGTTGATGTCAATCGGCAGCTTGGTTAAATCAGCGGTGTCGTCCGCTGTGAGCATGTGTTCAATATGAATGAGTTCGTCATTCTCAAGCACATTAACGTAGCCAGTATCGTATATGCCAAACCTGCCTGCGCGCCCGGCAATCTGCCGTACCTCTGTCATATTAAGCAGGCGTGAGGCTACACCGTCAAATTTATGGATGTGTGAGAATATAACGCGGCGTATCGGTAAATTTAAACCCATGCCGATCGCATCTGTTGCCACTAGAATATCAGCTCGGCCGGAATTGAATCGTTCAGATTCAGTGCGGCGCACTTCGGGGGCTAGTGCACCGTAGATGCTTGCAACCGTAAAACCCCATTGCCTGAATCTTGCACTGAAAGTCAGTACATCTTTACGGCTGAAGGCAATCACGGCATCCCCTTTTTGCAGTTTGGGCTTAAGTTTCTGGCGGCTGTAATGTTTGCCGCACAGGCTTTCTTCTTCCAGCACCAGCGGTGTTTTGCGTGCCAAGTAAGTTACCTCATATGTCTCATCCAAGGCCTCAATGGCTTCGATACAAGGTGCCGTTACCGCCGTTGAACCGCAAATAAACACTTGCGATGCCGGTACGCCAACCAGTGCTGCTGTCCATGCCGAGGCGCGGTCAGGGTCCTGCAGCATTTGAATTTCATCAATAATCGCGACTTCCACCTGTTTGCCCGGGTTCATCATTTCAATGGTGGATGCGGTATGCTGCGCACCATCCATCAATACGCGCTCTTCACCCGTGATAAGGTTGCAGGGCACGCCGGCAGCCACTAACCTGTCACGGATTTCCATGGCCAGTAGTCGCAGTGGTGCGAGGTATACGCCGGATTTAGCTTTTTCCAAGGCAAGCAGTGCCTGGTAAGTTTTGCCTGAGTTGGTAGGCCC